>NZ_CP009889.1:1500000-1618489 GCF_000788395.1 Pseudoalteromonas piratica | reverse complement strand
TGCCTTTGATGATTTCAAGCGCTCTTTTTATAACGCAGGTGTTTGCATCACAAAATATTTTTATTACTGGGGAAATTAAAGCGAGCGACAGCCAAATCTTTTTTGCACCGCAAAGTGATACATGGCGCATTCAAGTTGAATGGATGCTACCTGAGGGCGAAATTGCCAAACCCGGTGATGTGTTGTGGTATTTGAGGCGCGTTCAATTGCCAGCACCATTGAACAAGATGAAGTAAGCCTTAATACCGCACAAGATGAATTAAAGCGTCAACAAAACAAGGGCAAACAAGCCATTTTAGAAGCCGAATTTGCGCTTACACGCGCTGATTTGTTACTTGAAAAAGCCAAAATTGATGCGGCCGTACCGAAAAGCCATTTGAGCGCGTTTGATTATGAAGAGAACCAGCTAAAGCTTGAGCAGGCGGTGATTCAAAAGCACAAAGCCAAAGCAAGTCTAGCAGAGGCCAAAACCACGGCTCAGGTAAACATTCGCAAGCAAGAAATCGAAATAGAACATTTGCAAATTAACTTAAAAGAAAACCGAGAACGTTTGCAAAAACTTACCCATAAAGCCACCAATCAAGGCCCTATTTTGTATGGTAATCACCCTTGGTATGGATCTAAATTATTTTCAGGGTTACCGCGCAGCCAGGTTGGAAAATTGCTGAAATTCCAGCAATGACAGGCCTTTATTTAGAAGCTTGGGTGCACGAAATTGATCATAAGCACTTAAAGCGAGAGCAAACAATGTCGCTTACGCTTGATGCGTATCAAGATACGCCACTTACTACAAAATTAAGCGATCTTTCAACACAACCAGAAGAGCGTAAAGAGTGGGTAAAGATGCCTACTATCGCGCGGTGTTTGAGTTTGACGATACACAGCAGTTAAAAATTTTACCGGGTATGACGGGGCGCGTTGTGGTGCAAGGAGGCAATAATGAATAAGTTTAAACTTGGCTTCGTTGCAAGCCTAATCGTGTTTTCGCTTAGCGGATGTGGCGATGATGAATTTGATTATCACACCATTGAAAAAACCAGCTTGCAATTTGCTGTGCAAGCCAATGGTGAATTAGAGTCGGCACAGCAATCGCTTATTGCACCGCCGTCTATTTCGCGTATGTGGCAATACAAAGTGAAGTTTTTAGCGCCTGAGAATAAACAAGTTAAAAAAGGCGAGATGGTTGCGTCTTTTGATGATAAACCCGTGCGCGACCGCTTAATTGAAAAAAACAGCGAATATGACCGCGCAGTAAAAGAGCTCGAAAACCAAAAAGCACAAGAAATTAAAAACCAAGAAGAGTTAAAACTCGCCCTTGCTGAAGCGCAAATGAATTACGATATTGCCAAGCGTAGGGCTGATATCAACGATGATTCAATGTCGGATAACGATAAACGCAAGGCTCAGATTGATTTTACCATTGCGCAAAATGATCTTGAGCTAGCTAAGAAAAAGCTGACTTTTCAAGATGAAACTAAAGCACTCAATATTCGCTTAGCTAAAGGTAAAGCCGAGCGCTTAAAAGCAGAAGTTGATGCTCTAGAGCATGATATTGAAAAGCTGAAAGTAAAAGCCCGATGGATGGCATTGTAATGTATTACACCGACGCCAGTGGTGAAAAACCTATGGTAGGTGAAAGTGTACAATTTGGCCAACCAGTAATTGAATTAGCGGTTATTGAAGATATGCAGGTAAAAGCGCAAATTGACGAAGCTGACTTTGGCCGCATTGCACTTAATCAGAATGTTAAAGTGGCCATTGATGGTTCTGAGCAGATTATTACATCGGGCAAATAACCAGTATTGGTAGTGCGTTTCGTGAAAAATCGCCGCAAGATAAACGCCGAATCGTCGACACCTTAATTAAACTTGATAATATCAATGCAGCTGCGATGCGCCAGGGTTAACCGCCCGCGTAGAGATTGCTACCGATAAAATTGACGATATATTGATAGTCCCTGTAAGCGCACTTCATAGCGACCAATCAAGCGCGTATGTAATTGAAAAAGTGGTGATAAAAACCCTGTTACGGTAGGTAATATTAGTAATGGTTTTGCGGTAATTAAAAGTGGCATAAGGCAAGGGGAGGTGGTGCGTTTATGAGGTATTTAGCTATTGTTGTAAGCATGATTTTATTAACTGCTTGCTCAAAACCGATGATGTAGCCGCCGAGCTTACTTTCATCGTGCAAAAAGCTCCGTAAAATTATGTAGAGGCAAAAGGTGAGTTAATTGCCGCCAATGAAACCGTGATTAGCACCCTGCGTCATCGAGCGGCCGCAAACGCTGGCGTGGTTAATGTCTGAATACTCTCAAGTTAAAAAGGTGAAGTGATTGCACGGTTTGATGGTCGTGTAATGATTAAGCAAAAGCGCGAGAGTGACTATTCAAACCAAAAAGTGTCGCAAGACTTATCCGGCAAAAACACTGAAATCGACACGCGCAGAAAACACTTAGGGTTTGATATGGAAATTGTTGAAGAAGAAAAGCAATTTGCTGAAAATTTTTCTATCGACGATGACCGTATTATCTCGAAACTTGAGATTTTAGAGCAGGCGCAAAAGGTCGACTATTTAAATGCTAAAACGGCCTACTTTAATTGGCCAGTCTGAACAGTTTAATAGTAGCGCGCAAGGTGAGTTAGACCTGTTAAATATGAAAAGCCAGCAGCATCAAAGCAAAATTAATTTGCTCGATGGCAATTTGTCGTCGTTAGAGGTGGTTGCCCCGCACGATGGTTTGTTAACCCATAGCGTAGATTGGTATGGTGAAAAACCAAGAGCAGGGCAAACCCTGTGGCCGGGCCAAAAAATTGCAGGCTTGCCTGATACCTCGGTTATGCAAATTAAGTTGTATGTAAAAGAGCGCGAAGCGATTAATTTAAAACAAGATCATGTAATTGAGTTTTCGCTTATTTCAACACCCAATAAAACCTTTAGTGGCAAAATAAGCAAGCTTTCACCGTTTCCTAAATCAATTAAGCGGCAAGATCCGCAAAAGTATTACGAGATCACCGCTAGTATTGATGAACAAGGTGATTATTTAAGACCGGGCTTAAAAGTGGTGGCAAACATAGTTGCGGATCAACCAGCTGAAAAGCTATTGGTGCCGAAATTTAGCGTATTTGCTGACGAAGAAGGCGCGTATGTGCAACTTAAAACTGCATCGGGTTTTAGCAAAGCGCAAGTTACCTTAGGCGCAAGTAATTTAAGCCATGTTGAAATTGTAAAGGGCCTTTCTGAGGGCGATGAAATTGCGCTAGTTGAGCAGGACGGCAAGCTATGAATTTAGTCGGATTATTCAAAGATGCCGCAGTGCAATTGCAACAGCATAAAATGCGCACTTTTTTAACCTTGCTCGGTATGATCTTTGGGGTAGGTGCGGTAATTGCCATGTTGAATATTGGTGAAGGTGCACAACGTGAAGCACTGAAAATGATTGATTCAATGGGTCTAAATAACGTAATTGTAGAAGCCAAAGACTTTGAAGAGGATGAACTTAGAGAGCAGCGTAAGCACTCGGACGGGTTATCACTTAACGATGGCAAAGTTGCAGTTGAAGCCTTGCCGTTTATTACTGATTTTGCCGCTGAAAAAGTGGTTGAAACCTACCATGTGTTTAGTGAATACGCCAAATTTGATGGCCAAGCAGTAGGTGTAAGTGAAAACTACTTTGAGCTTGCACATTTTGATTTAAGTGCTGGGCGTTTGCTTAATCAGCAAGATGGTCAGCACTTTTCGCAAGTGGCGCTGCTCGGTGCAAATACCGCACGTACCTTATTTCCACTTGGCGATGCAGTAGGCAAATCAGTCAAAATTAACCATTTGTGGTTTGAAGTGGTGGGGATTCTTGAAGCGCCATTTTTAAAGAAAAAAGAATTTCAGGGCGTTAAATTAGGTGATGAACAAAACCAGATTTTTATTCCACTTAAAACGGCGATCCACCGATTTAAAAGCGAATTACTCGACCCCGAAATTACCCGTGTTAAACTTGCTACCGAACCGGGCTTTAGCCCAGTGATGGCAGCGCAAGCGATTGATGCTTTAGTGAAAGGGCGTCATAACGATATTGATGATTACAAACTGATTGTGCCTGCCGCGTTATTAGCGCAGCAAAAGCAAACCCAGCAAATTTTTAATATTGTGATGTCGTGCGTGGCGGGGATTTCACTGCTGGTGGGCGGCATTGGCATTATGAATATTATGCTAGCCACTGTGCTTGAGCGCACTAAAGAAATAGGTTTATTGCGGGCCATTGGCGCAACGCAAAAGAACATTCAAGTGCAGTTTATTACTGAGAGTTTTACCATTTCCATTTTAGGTGGCTTACTGGGTGTATTCTTTGGTATTGCACTGTCAGAGCTGATTGCTTTTTACTCCCAGTGGGCGGTGTCGTGGTCGCTGAGCGCAATCGTGCTATCGTTTAGCATTTGTGCGTTGGTAGGCCTTGTTTTTGGCGTTTACCCTGCGATTAAGGCCTCTAAGCTTGATCCGATTGATGCACTGCAAAGTGACTAACTCGATGTGTTAAAGCTAAACATATACAAATATAAAAATAAAAAACGCAGCTGTGTTTAACGCTGCGTTTTTTATTGCTTTTTATAATGCCCTTATTTGTTAACTGATATAAATATTATTAAAAATATACACAAATAATTATCCCATTTGAAAATGCATTAATGATGCTAATCTATTGATTTATATTTACTAAATTGATTTTAAACGGTTGTATTTTGGGTGGTTTAAGCATTTTATGCAGTATTTATTCAGTTGCTGATTTACTGTACAAAGTGCCGCTTGAGGCGGGGGTTTTGCCTTGTTATTGTAGCGCCTGTCAGCAAGGTGATGGTGGCGCGTTAACACAGTTGTGTGTTGTATAAGCTCTGCCCGTTGACTCTCACGTTTGCGCTAACCTAATCCTTTGCTGACAAAATAAATTCATTGTGGAAACTCTAACCCATAGCAATCGAGCGGATAGACAACATGCTTTAAAAGGTGTTTTGCAGCGCTAATTTTTAACGATTAATTTTGTTAATTGTGCTTTGCACGTTTTGAGGTATGTTCGTTTTGCGATGTGGTTGTTGTATTACGTAAACAAAGGCGTATCACTGTGTGATACGCCTTTTCTTATGCTGCTTGATAAAAGTCTAAAATGTCGCAAATTTGATTGCACAGTAGCGTGGTGCACTGCGCAGGTTTTGGCATAATAAACAAGGTATCATCGCTTGCGACTGTGCCGCTAATGCCCAAACTATCGTGCAAGTGATCAAGCACGCGGGCTACAATTTTAGCGCCGCCAGCTTGGGTTTTTATCACGACCAGTGCTTCGTTTTTATCACACGCTAATACCACACTTTCAATCGACTGTTTTAGCCCCGGCATGCCGACATCTGAAGGTAGGCGATACACCAGCTGGTGGTTGCTGTTACGCATACGCACCGCACCCAAGCGCGTAAGCATGCGTGAAATACGCGACTGTGAAATATCAGCAAAGCCCATTAAGCCTAATTCGTAAGAGAGCTCAAACTGCGAACGGATCTCTTTTTGTAAAATTAGGTGTTTAATGATTTGATTAAGGGATTTTTCAGCTTCCATAATCAATACACCTGCTTAATAAGGGTTAAGTGGTGAATAATAACGATTGCTGGTGCCATCTATCGATACACTCAGGGTTTCGCCATTATGGCTTCCTGTGTTGAGATTAATTTGCTGATTGGCAATCAGCTTTAATCGTTCAATGTTGTTGTAAATAACCGGTGCGTTACAGCTTAGTTGTTGGCGTTCGGTGGTTGCCGTTTCTTTAAAAATATACACAGCACCGCTGCCGTCAACTAAGCTTTCGCCATTACTTTTAACATATAAAGAGGTGTTTTCATCTGCCGCAATCACATTGCTGCCAGCAGCTAAATGCCCTAAAAACACCACTGAACGGGCAAGACGGTCGCGCTCTGCAAAGTGGGTGTCGGTGAGGGTATTGGCAAGCAAGTTATTGCTAAACATGCCTTGGCTAATATTGATGGTGTCATGGCAAAAGTCAGTCACTACTTCGTCTGAGATAGCGCCAAGAATGCCATCAGGGTCGTAAACCGAACCACCTAGTAGTGCCATACCTGCTGATGTGCCACCAATAACACCGCCTTTATCATAAACGTGCTGAAGTGCATCTTGCAGCTGCGTATTGTGCCATTGGTTGAGGTAATCAGCCTGATCGCCACCGGCAATAAAGACAAATTCGGCACTTTTAATTGTCCATGCAACATAGTCACTGTTCGCAAGTGTTCGCGAATCAACTAATAGGGTGTTAACCGAATCGGCATTCAGTAACCCGCTTAAATAGTCATTGTAGCCATCTGAGCCTGATGTTCTTAAAATGACCACATCTTGATTGTTGCCAATATGTGGTAAAACACGGCCTGTAAATGCGCTATCAACATCGGTGCCGCCACCCATCAGCAAGGTTGCGCCTTGACCGCTGGTAAGTGCGCCACACGCATCATTAGCGTTGCCTGTTTGCCAATAAGTTAAGTCACTTGGTATCGCGGGAGTAAAGCCGTAACCGCAATCTTCAGCAGGTGGTGTTGGCTCGGTTGGGTAATTAACGGTTAAGTCGTACCAACCGCGTCCTGAGTAACGTGTTACTTTTACATAGTAATTACCCGCTGCTGCGGTAATGCTGCCAAGTTCAGGTACATTACTTGTCTCACCCGTTAAAATTGCGTTGCCTGTTTCGCCAAACAATGCCCAATCAAAATCGTCGCGACTATCATGATCTAAGCGAATGCTGATTTCGCCATTTTCACTGGTGCTAAAACTAAACCAATCAATGTCGCCGCGTTTTGAGCTACCTGCAAGGGTTGTATTAGCACAATCGATTACATTGGCCTGACTTTCAAGGTCGTTTGGTTCAGATTCGGTAGAGGTACATGCGTAAGCTGTGTGAGAGAGCGAAAAGCCCAATAGTAGTGATGCTACAATGAAGTAGTTCTTATTATTCATAGGAATTTCCTAACAAAAATCAATAAAGCGTCTGCGCTAAAAAACGCAAAACGTAAGTGTGTTGTTGAAATTGTTAGGGTTGGTTATTCGTCAAACCACTCACTTAAGTGATAGTCAGACGAACATTCATGTAGCTCACTAGGCGTAACAAAAGTACGTAATGTCATTTTATTCTCCTAGTTAGTGTGAAGTGTTCGCATACATTTTTAGCATAGTGAGCAAAAAAGTAAATAATGCATTTACAAATAATTAACACCGAGTTTTTATAAAGTAGGAATAATTTTTCGAAAGTTAATTGTAACTATTTGAAAATTGGATTTGTGCTGCGTATTTATGCGTAATTTTATGCTGATTATTTATATGAATTTTTTTCGTGATCTTGCACTTACACTTTTAAATACACTAGGGGGACAGCGCGTTTAATCTAATTGCTCACCATGATGTCTTCTTGTCTTTTTGTTCTACTTGCAACCGTCTCATTTTTGGCAAATGCGGCGCCAGCAACGCTTACCACTTGCCTTGATATTACCCATTCAGAGTTGAGCTCTGCACCGAACAGTCACTACCACTACTTAGAAAAACTCAGCCACTACCTCGAGCGCGAACTCGTGATAATAAATAAAGCGCCGTTTAGCCGTTGCCTTTTGTTATTAGAAAAAGGTGAAATTGATATATTGCCGGGGCTTATAGCAAACCCAAAGCGGCAACAACATGCGCGTTTTATTGCTTACGGTACTAGCCAAAAACGCGTGTTATTTTATAAACGCGGGGCAATTGAAAATCCACTTTCAGATGATGATAAGCCATCTTTAACTGTCGGTGTGCTGCGAGGCGAAGTGCTTAGCACTTATGAAAAGCAGTGGTTAAAAGGAAAGCGGGTGTATTATTACAACGATGTTGAGCGGGCGTTTATTTTGCTCGAAAAAGAGCGTTTGAGGTTGCTTTTGTCCAACAAGGCAGCGTTTGATTCGGTCAGTTTAGCGCCAGAGGTAAAACAGCACATTGTGATGGACTTATTACCAGAGCAAGTCCCGCGTAATGTGCACTTTGCCATAAGTAACGCATCTTACAACGACACTTTCTATGCGCAAGTAGCGCAATTTATTGCAAAAACGCCTTTTCACCAAGGTGATAAACAATAAACGCTTAATGTAAAAAGGGTTAACTGATTGCTAACCCTTTTGTAGGGGAGTAATTGCATTGGATAGGGTATAACAATTACACGCGTTAACTGCCTAACGGCACAAACTGATTGGATAAGATTGGCGCTGACGCATCATGGAGCTTTTCTGATAAATCATCGTTATCTTGCTCGGCAACAAAGTTAAGTAGGCAACTGCTGTAGTTACTTTTAACTTTGGCAAGTTTATCGCCGTTTTCTTTTCTTAATAGCACTACTTCGCCTGCTGAAAAATCACCAATCACATTCACTAAGTCTTGCGGCGCAAGCAAATTGTCGCTTTGTTTTTGCATCGCGAAGTCATCATCAACCACTAACTCACCTTGTGCTTTGGTGGTGTGTTTCATCCAATGAGTTTGGTCTTGCATTGGGTTATCAATGGCATGGAACAAGGTACCAGGATTATTGCCTTGTAATAACTCATTGAACGTCGATTCGCTAAATCCATTTACAATGTAGGTATTAATGCCATGGGATACTGCTTTTTCTGCAGCTTGCACCTTGGTTTTCATGCCGCCCGTACCCACATCGCTGGTGGCGCCGCCTGCCATTGAATAAATATTTGCATCAATTCGCGCGACATCGCGAATAAGTGTCGCGCTTTTATCTACATGCGGATTCGCAGTATAAAGCCCATTAATATCCGAACAGATAATCAGTGCATCAGCATAGGCGGCACTGGCAACCATGGCCGATAAATTATCGTTATCGCCCACTTTTAGTTTGTCGGTTGTGACGGTATCGTTTTCGTTTACGATAGGTAAAATATCGTTATTTAACAGTGCAGTTAATGTATCGCGCACACTTTCAAAGCGATCGCGAACACACAAGTCTGCATGGGTTAACAGGACTTGGGCGGTATTAAAATCAAATAACCTATCCCACGTTGCCATCATTTCAGACTGACCTGCCGCCGCCATGGCTTTTTTAACAGTCATCGATGAGCTGTCGACGTTATTAAACAAATGCGCGCCTGCGGCCACTGAGCCTGAAGATACAAGTACTACCTGAATACCAGCAGCGCGACAGCGCACAATAAAGTTAGCGATACTTAATAAATATTGGCTGCTGCATCCATCGCGATGGGGGGCAATGAGCGCACTGCCTACTTTGATAACAATCCGTTGCCAGCCGATATTTTTAAGTGTGTTTTGCATAAATTAAGCCTCTTGAAGCTTGTTATGTGTTGCGTTAAACCATTTCATCGCTTGTTGATCAGGTTGTTGGGTGTTTAAGCTAACCAAGACAATGGCGATTGAACTTGCTACAAAACCTGGCAGTAATTCGTAAAAATAAACACTTAAGGTTTCGCCGTTTTCAAGTAGCGGCACATACGCCCAAAGCAACACCGTAAGCGACCCAACAACCACGCCAGCCACAGCGCCGCTGTGAGTGAGCTTTTTCCACCACAGGCTAAAGATCACCAGTGGGCCAAATGCGGCACCAAAGCCAGCCCAAGCGTTCGACACTAAGTTAAGCACGCTGCTGTTACTATCGAGCGCAATCAGCGATGCCACTACAGCAACAACCAATACACAAATACGGCTGATGGTTAATAGTTCTTGGCTGCTTGGTTGTCGTTTGGAATAGCTTTTATAAATATCTTCAACCAGCGAGCTCGACGACACTAATAATTGTGACGAAATGGTGCTCATAATAGCGGCAAGAATGGCCGCTAATAACCAACCAGCAACAAACGGGTGGAATAAAAATTGCGATAAGAAGATAAAAATAGTTTCAGGGTCCGATACCGACTGTTTGCTGTTAGCAATAAAACTCGCACCAACAAGGCCAGTTACTAACGCGCCGATAATTGAAAGGGTCATCCACGAAACGCCAATTTTACGTGCTTTGGCAAGGTTTTCGTGACTATCAATTGCCATAAAACGCACAATAATATGCGGCTGACCAAAGTAGCCAAGCCCCCAAGTCATAAGGCTGATGGCGGCGATAAGCTCAGTCTTGCCAAAATCAAACGACAACGATTGACTAAAATTGCTCGCTGCATCGGCATCGAAATGGCTAAAGGTCACCATTGGCACAGCAATTAATGCGATTAGCATAATTACGCCTTGGATAAAGTCACTTAGGCTAACGGCTAAAAAACCACCCAATACAGTGTAAAGCACCACAATGCTTACTGTTGCGACAATGCCGATGGTGTAATCGATATTAAAGGCTGATTCAAACAATTTACCGCCAGCAACAAGGCCTGATGCGGTATAAACTGTGAAAAACACAATAATCACGATGGATGAGATCAGCCTTACGTTGCCTTTTTCAAGGGCAAAACGCTTTGAAAAGAACTCGGGAATAGTTAATGCATTATCTGCAAGTTCAGTAAATACACGTAATTTTGGCGCCACAATATGGTAATTAACATATGCACCAATCACAAGCCCTACTGCAAGCCAAATACTGCCTAATCCACTGACATAGGCAGCCCCTGGCAGCCCCATTAGCATCCAACCACTCATATCAGAGGCACCCGCAGAAAGCGCGGTCACTTTGGCGCTAACATTACGCCCACCGAGTAGGTACTCGCCATTATCTGAGGTGGATTTTTTCATGGCGTATACGCCAATAAAAATTAACAGGGCGAAATATAATAAAATAGAAAAAGTAGCGTAATCGAACATTTTGTTTTAGTACTAATTAATTATGTGATTTGCTGTGTTGGTGTGAATAGTGTTTTTTAGAGTCCGTAAAAACACGCTTTTTAGCTATAGAACCCAATGCTAATAAGTAACTTAGCGCAGCAATTACTTTAAAAGATAGGTAACCAAATAGATCCCTTTTAGTACGCATAATATTTACCTCATTCAGTTAAAATCAATTACAATTCTAATGATTTGAGTTCTAAGTTCAAGTGTGCAAATCTTAATCATACTGTTTTGGTTGTTTAAGCTACTGTTTTTTATTAGTAAATATATTTTTTAAGTTTTTTTTAAATATATTCTTAGGCGGCTATTATGGTTTTTTAATTCGATGTCGAATTAAATTTTGGCAATGGGATTCGAAAAAGTATGGCTGCTATTACTCATCTATTTCATAGGCCATGGGGCCATGCAATAAATTGCTTATTATTTTCTCTTAAAGTGTGCGAGGGTTTTAAAACAGTGAGTTAGAAAAGTGAGCTCAAAAATATTGAATGGCAGTAAGCGCTGTGCAAAGCGTGATCAAAGCAAATAAAATCCACGAAAGGTGTTTACCCTTAGAACCAAATAAAGCCGCTATAAAGTGAATAAAAAATGTGGCTGAAATAATGAGTAAAATCGGTTTTGGCTCAATTGTTGGCTGGGCTAACACCACTAAAATACCAGCAAGGCCAAGCCAAGCAATTGACGTTAAATGCCATGCAAAACGCAATGTGCGTTTGGTAAAGTCATCATTGCCAAACAATTTTGGTAAATTATCGCGCTTAAACACCCTGATTAAAATATAGCGCTCACCTAAATAAGAATGCGCGATGGCCAACACCAGTAAAGCCATTGCTGCAATGTATAAAAGAAATGCCATTTTTAGTTTTTATTTGTCCCTTAAATTTATTTGTTAAGCGTTAATTTATCGAGCTTAAGTTTAAATCCCGCCAGTTACATCAAGGATTTTACCCGTAATAAACGAGGCGTCGTCTGATAATAAATAAGCGATGCTATTTGCCACTTCAATAGGTTGCCCGCCACGCTTAAGTGGAATTTTTTCTTTAAGTCGGTCAACACGCTCTGGCTCACCACCGTCACGATGAATATCAGTATAAATTAGCCCAGGACGCACAGCGTTTACCCGAATACCGCGCTCGGCGACTTCTAACGCAAGGCCTCGTGTGAGTGAATCGACCGCGCCTTTTGCTGCTGCGTAATCGACATATTCAAAGGGTGCACCCGACAGCGCTGCGCCCGACGAGACATTGACCATTGCGCCATCACTTGGGCAACGTTTTATGAATTCTTTGGCACATAAAAACGTGCTGGTAAGGTTTCCGTTAACGGTATTTAAAAAGCGCTCGAGGGAAATGTCTGAAAGTGTACTTTGTTTAAAAAGAATACCTGCGTTATTTACTAAGTGAGTAACTGGCCCAAGGCGAGATTCAACATCGTTAAACAATTGAATTACGTCACACTCATTAGTTACATCTGCACAAAATGTGTCACACATTCCGCCGTTTTGTTTTATCTCATTGGCAACATCTGTTGCGGCATCGGCGTTTTTAACATAGTTGATAGCAACATTATAACCACGTTGTGCGAGTAACTTGGCGGTGGCGGCGCCAATACCACGCGACGCGCCTGTAATTAAAACAACTTTGCTCATTTAGTGGCTCCCAGTTACTTTGCACGACTCGGTTCAAATTCAGAGTAATGCGGGAGATCTTCATTTAAGCTATCCCAATTAGCCTTTGAATCGACAAAATTATGTGACATTGGTCGTTCAGTGATATCGCTATTTAGCACGCCAAGACGAAGGCGTAAACGAGTTGGGTCATCCGCGTTTGAGCTATAAAGTGGAGACGCACATTGTTTGCAAAAATGACGTTTTCTGCCTGGTTTTACTTCAAAGGCATTTATAAAGCTTTGCCCCTTAGTGATGCTAAGCGACTTTGTTGTGATAAAACCATTTGTGGCAAAGGCGGTGCCGCTTGATTTGCGGCAAAGCGAGCAGTGGCAATGAATAATATCGCTAATTGCACCGTTTATGGTCATATGAACTTCGCCACAAAGGCAGCTTGCTGAATACATATTTATCCTTAAATAGAAGAGGTTGAGCTGGAAAGTTGTTTTTTACGTGTTTGAAAATCCACAAACACATTAATGCTCAACCAGACAAACCCTATCACAAAGCTAATGCCACCAAAATCCAAATAGCGGAAATTACCATGTAATTCGTATTGTGCGTCAAAATTAGCGCCTTTTAGCGTTGGGATCAGAATATCGACAATCCATAAACCAAATAGAATGCTCGAAATAGCAAATGCGGCTATCCAGCCATATTTAACTAAAAAGTGAAAGGCAACATGTTCAATGGTGGATTGTTGCTGCAATTGTGCCGGTGTGAGTTCAAACACAGCTGCAAGCGCTTTGCTTGTTTCAAGCGAGGCATTGCCATTTTTTTCAACACGCTGAATGGTGCGAATACTTAAACCTGCTGTCACTGCAAGCTCTTCTTGGCTCCAGCAATGTTGCAAGCGTAGTTGTTGTATTTTCTTATTATCAAGTTTCACAAATAGACTCATTGGGTTGTTCCTTATCAGGTGCTATTGATAAGGCTGAGCATAGAAAATGAGTGTACAGATTACAGCGACAAATACTAGACGTTATTACGACATCTATCTGACAACCCCCTGACAGTTTTACGACAGGCTACTGAACAAGTTCTATAGTGTAAGTGTTTGGTTACTTATAACGGAATTTTTGGCCATAAATAAACATACTCATCAACCAGCGAGCCACAAGGTGCGTGCCATACACCTTCTTTTATGCGTTTCGCGCCGAGCTTTTCATAAACCTTAATGGCGTGCTGATTGCCAGATAACACTTCAAGGTGAACACTTGGGTACTTAGCGTTTTCTTTTAGCCATGTCATTGCCAAGGTAATTAATTGTTTGGCTATGCCGTTGCCATGGTAGTTGCTATCGACATGTAGGTTATCAAGAAGACTGCCATGCTCCTCGCTATGATCTGCGTAAACACAAATAAAGCCGACAAGTTTGCTGTGATGGTTTGCAATAATCACATGTTGTTTGTCGTTATCGTGACTAAAACGCGATTGCCACACTGCAAGCCTTTCGCTCGGTGCTATTTCACTTAAATACTCCGCTTTTAGCATTGTATGGTAAGTACTTTGCCAGCTTTTGGTATGAAGGGCTGCAATATCCATTGCGTTTTCTGGTTTGGCAACGCTGTAATCAATAGTGAGCACTGAAATGGTCCTTGTCCTTTTTAGCTAGCTCAATTAAATCATTAACTTGGAATTGATTAAATACTTTAACGCCATGTTTGCTTAATAACTTTGCTGTGATCCCTTGGCCGCGCTGTTTAATGCCTTTAAATGTGCCGTCATAGATTTGAGTGCTGCCGCAGCTGGGGCTAAATTCGGTTAATAATGCGAATTTAATATGATGTGTTTGGCAATGTGCTAAAGCGAGTTTTGCGCCTTGTTCAAATGCGTTTGTTACATCAAGGCCATCATTTTGTTTCACAATAATCGCATGTGTTATGTTTGAATGTGTGATTTCGGCGGGAGGTCTTGGCGTGGGTAAACCTGCGCTTACCTCGGGGCAAAATGGCACAAGCGTGAAATGGCTTTTTAGTTTTGATAAATCAAACGATACCGAAGTTGCGTTGTAACGCACAGGCTTACCCATCAAGCAGCTGCTAATTAGTAATTTTTGCATAGTGTTACAGAGTTAACTCAAAGTGCAGCATGTCGCTATTATTTGATGGTGTTTCAACAAAGCCCTGTTTTGTTAGTACATGGGCTGAGGCTCTGTTATCTTTGCTGACACCGCCATTGATAACATGCCACTCATTGTGTGATTTACCATAGGCAATTAAACCCGCCAGCAACTCAGTTGCTAAGCCTTTACCCCAATGTGATTTTGCAAACAAATAGCCAATATGGGCTTGATGATTTTCAACATAAATAATTAAAAGCCCTGCAAGTTGCACCACGTCATTTAAGTAAAGACCGTATACTTGGCTAGTTTGTACTTGTTCGTTTAACCATGTTTTGGCTGCATGTTCGCTTGTTATTCCCTGAAAACTTGGCGGCAAATGTTCGGTAACCTCATCACTTAAAATACACACCAGTTGGCATAGTTCACTGCTTCCGAGCGGTGTATTCAGAGCTTTTATGTTGAGGCGTTGTGTATTGAACAAGCTTTGTTTTGTCATTGTATTAACGCTTATTGTCACAGGGCTTATTAGTTAAAAATAGCGCGATTTTGTCGATAATGGCTTCTTTTAACCAAGTCGGGCCGCCATCGTACATATCGTTATGGCGAGACTTATCAATTTTAACGATACAGACAGGGTATTCACTTAATTCACTTGGTGTGTAAAGCACGCCTTCATCTGCTGGGAAATCGCTGCCACGAATTGATAGCACTTTGATATTGTGATTTCGCGGAAGTGGCACACGGCGATGATCAATGGTAATCACACGCTCAATAAAATCGACGTGTTCATTTGCAAGCCACGACGAAATATCCCCACCATTTGAATGACCTATAAGCGTGAGCGCATTAAAGTTATACCCAACAAATTTTTCGCCAAGAAAAGATCTTACAAAACGCAAAGTGGCTGCGCCACGCTGCCAATTTTCACTGCGTGTTTGGTATAAATTGCCAGTGGTCGATAGTGGTGGATCGCTTGGCAACTCATGACCAACGGCAATGGTTAAAAATCCACGCTGTTTAAGCAGGGCTTCAATAAATTGATACTTTGTATGCTTAATGCCGTAACCTGCGCTAATTATGGCGACCGGACATTGATTTTTTTGCGTGCAACTTGCTGAATTTATAGGCTTAGAAACCGTAACAGGAATATTGCGGTCCCGTAATTCATCATAAATTGTGTTATTGGTGCTGGCTAAAAGTCCGCCACTGCTAATTGCTAAAATTAGCGCTAAAGTCAGGGATAAACGCATTTTAACTTCCTTTTGCGTATTAAAATAAATGGCATGAACGCCTTTGTATCATTTTAGAGTACTGATTTATATCGCTTTTTTAGCAATTACTTGCAACACTGACGCATTACCTGTGTGAAACTTGCCTTCAATGACACTGCGTTCTATTTCTTGCAGTAACTTGAAATCGAGTCCCTTTAATTCACGTTTAGCTTGCTCTTTGGTAAGCATGGTTGAGACATCATTACCGCCACCGGTCGCAAATTTAATTTGCTCTGGCGTATAAGCCTCCATTAAAAAAGTACCATTTGGCTTTAAACTTTTTACCACTTTTTGATGCAAGTGATGCCGTTCTGTTTCTGCGAGTGGTGAGAATATCGACACCACACTGTCCCAGCGGTTTTCACCAAGATCAAATGTGGTCAAATCGGCATGAATAAATTCAATTTCCACACTATTTATGGCAGCTAAATGTTTTGCTTTTTTAATTCCCTCAACAGATGCATCAACGGCAACCACCTTAAAACCTTGCTTTGCTAAAAATACAGCATTGCGACCTTCACCTTCGGCTAACGTGAGCAATTTACCTTGCTTAAGTTGTGCAATCTGCTGTTGTAAAAAGGTATTTGGCTGAGTGCCATACGCATATTCCTGTTCTGCAAATCGCACATCCCACATATTATCAAATGTCATTATTTACGCCTGTGTTGTTAACGAATAGAATAAGTCTATTACTTCAAGTCGACTTTAAGTCAAGTGTTGTAGGAAGGGTATTAATGGATATTGCAGAAGTGGCAAAGCAGTCAGGGCTTAAGCCTTCTACACTGCGCTATTATGAAGAGAAAGGACTTATTCGCTCAGCAGGGCGCAATGGTTTGCGCCGTTATTATGACAAGCAAGTGATCGAAAAATTAGCGCTGATTAATTTGGGGCGCTACGTGGGGTTATCGCTCGATGAAATTGCTAAAATGCTATTGCCAAATGGTGTTGAGGTGAATCGTTCATTATTGCTAGAAAAGGCAGATGAGCTTGATAAGCAAATAAAATCGATGACTGCGATACGCGATGGTTTAAGGCACGCTGCTGAGTGTAGCGCGCCTCATCATTTAGTTTGTCCTACGTTTCAGCGTTTTTTAAACCTTGCAGGTAAACGCCTAAAAGCTAAGCCGAACAAGCTGAAGTGATGTTAATGCGGAACTTATTTAAACTGTAATGGTGCCTGAAAGGTATTGCACTGCATCACCTGATATTTTTACACGCTCATCGCTTACTTCACAGTACAAAATGCCACTGCGTTTTGATGCTTGCAGCGCCACAATCTGTTGCTTATTAAGTTTCTCAGCCCAGTAAGGTGCGATGCCTGTGTGAATAGAGCCGGTTACAGGGTCTTCATCACCGCCATTGGCTGGCCAAAAATAACGTGATGCGCAATCAAAGTCTTTACTTGGTGCACTCACCGTAACATCAAAAGGGGCCAGCTGTTTGAGCTTGTCAGAATCGGTGGTGATCGCATTGATAGTCGCTTCATTATCATAAATGGCGAAGTAAGCTTGATTGTTTTTAAGCACCTCAATAGGCGGGTGTGAAAGCCCCTCAAGCAAAGCTTTGGGAATGTCGCTGGTGGCAACAAGCACTGGTTGGCGATTTGGAAAATCCATTTCAATGCGGCCAAGGGCGTTTTTAACGATAGTCATTTCGCCTACCGCACTTGCGAAAAATTTAAGCTTTGATATTTCAGGGTGCTTCGAAAATAAAACAAAGGCGGAAGCAAGTGTTGCGTGGCCACAAAAATCAATCTCAGTGAGCGGTGAAAACCAGCGAATATGAAAAACACCTTTGCTATCTTTTACTAAATATGCGGTTTCGGATAAATTGTTCTCGCTCGCAATGGCCTGCATTTTGTGTTTTGGCAGCCATTCAGTTGTGATGATTACAGCCGCAGAATTGCCTTTAAACAGCTCATTTGTAAACGCATCAACTACGTGCATTTCAAGTTTCATGATTGTCCTTTCTCGTAAATTTTTTGCTTTATCAGCTCACTGGTAAGTGGTTCACCTTGCCAGATAAATACTTTGCTTGCACCAGCGCCTAACCCAAGCTCAAGTAAAATACGCTCTTCAATTTCACATAAACCACCGTCGTTGAGTACTTGTTGATGCATTACTAATGTAAGGCTTTGCAGCAATGATTTGCTTTGTACGCGGCTGATGGCTTCTTTTAACTGAGCTTCGCAAGTTTGAAAATGTGCGATAGCTAAACGCGCATTAGAAAACGCGCCAGTGATCACTTCCTGCTTGTTAGCGTCAAAGTTATCAATCGTGATGTGATCTTTATTTATGGTGACGTAGAGCACGTGTTGGTTAAACATAGTACTTCCTATTGCGCGCGTTTTTTAGCGTAAATGAAGAGATCGGTATCAGGTGTTGTTGCATCTGAATTCATCACTTTACGGTCAACCTTAATAATATCAAACGCATATTTTTCAAGCATGGCTGCAAGGTCACTAAAGGTATGATAGTAAATGTACATTTGATCGCCCTTGCTGGATGTTTGCAAGCCTGAGCGAGCACTTTCACCTTCCATAGTGCTGATATGGAAAAGGCCACCCACGTTCAAACACTTCGACACTTCTTTAATCAGATTTTCAACTTCTTGGCTATTTAAGTAAGGTGTGCAAAAGCCGCTAAATACAGCGTCATAGTGATGATTTAAATCACTTAGATTACGTGAGTCCATCACTTTAAAGTGAGCTGTTGGATTATTCGCTTTGGCAAGTTCAATCATATTGGGTGCCAGATCTATGCCTGTGATCTGAAGATCGCTTCGTTTATTTAGCAGGTATCGAGTTACATTACCGGGGCCGCAACCAATTTCGAGTACGCTAGCGTTTTTGGTGTTTAATAACTGGCAAAAGGTATCGTAACTATCAAAGTAATGGTCGAAGTCCATATACTTATCTTGATATTGCTTTGCTAAACGATTAAATGTATCGACTGAGAGGGCGTTATTATCCATTATTTTCCTGTTATTAATAGCGCTTAAACTAATCGCTTAAAGGTAAAAGTCACTAACTATGGTTAGCTTAAAACAAAGTGTTGAGTGATATTCTTAACATTTAATTTGATTTGCCCACTTTACTGCATTTGCTAAATGCTCAGCAATAAAATCATTTTTCATTTCGCAATATAACGCACTGTTATTGTTACAATTTGTTGCAGCATTAAGTTTTACTTTTGCATAGTCGTTAGCGATTGACGGAAATGCAATAAGGTAGTCGCGAAAAACACGGTGCTTAAAGAGTTGTTCATCCCCTTTTACAAACGCATGGATATGATGACTGCGATTATCTCCACCTTTTTGGTAATAGCGGCGGCCAGTAATGCCATTCTCACCTTTGGCTTTGTATCCAATGTGTTGAAGCGCTTCGTTGCACGTATCGAGCACATCGAGCGAGTTTACTTCCAGTAAAATATCAATAACCGGTTTTGCTGCTAGATTTGGCACAGCTGTACTGCCAATATGATCAATTGCAATTAAATTGCTAGAAAGAATTGAGGTGATTAACGCAGCATCATTTTTAAATTGTGAAGCCCAACTTGGGTTGTAAGGTAAAACCTCGATTTTCCGCATGGTCTATTCCATTTATTATTGTTTGATTGCGGCGTAAAACGCAAAAGCCCAAAGTTATTAGCTTTGGGCCTTAGTTCTCACAAAGTGTTTACGCCAAACCGAGCTATTCACAATGGTTTATAACGTCATATGCAATATTGGAAAAGGTTTACCCATATCATCTAGTGGCGAACGTGATGTAATACAAAAGCCATGATGTTGGTAAAAACCAACTGCACTTGGATTTTGTTCGTTAACATCTACTTTAGTGGCCGCTAAATGATCCTTGGCGAATTTTAGTAATGCTGAACCAATGCCTTGGCCGCGTGCTGCATTTAGCACAAACAGCATTTCAATTTTGTTTTGATGAACGCCAATAAATCCTAATATTGCACCCACATCATTTTTAATACACTTTAGCGTTACCACTGGAAACGCGTGCTCTAAAATAATGGGTTTAAAAAACGCAATGTCTTCTTCTGTAATAAAGTCATGCGTTGCTCGGACTGAGTTTTCCCAAACGTCGAGCATTTCAGCATAGTCGCTGGGAAGCACATTATCTACAATCATGGTTTTTCTCTTTGTGACTGAAAGTGTTGTGCAGCCGCGGGTTAGCAATTTAGCAAAGATGTTTTTAGAAAGCCATGGGGTGCCATTTTCTCCTTGTGCATAAATTGAGAAAGTAGGTCAGATATTTTTTAATACCATCAAAGCATAAGCACTTAATTTAATAGTAAAAATAAATATTACTGAAAATTTTCAACGTGATAGCCTAAACTTAGTAAGTGGTTGTATTAGAGGCGAGAAAAGTGCGAATTTTGTTACTTGTATTGCTGCTCCCCACGTATTGCCTTGCTGGTGTGATTAACTGGATTGTGGTTGATTATCCTCCTTATTATATTTTAGAAGGCGATTTTTCGGGCCAAGGACGAGATGAGCTAGTAATTGACTTAGTGTCAGCGAATTTAGTTGGATATCAATTTAAACGGCATGTTATGCCGGCAAGTCGCGCGGTAAAAGCAATTAATAAAGACGACGAAGTTTATTGTATGGCGTCGCTTTATCGCAATGATGAACGTAGAAAATTCATACGTTTCACCGATGAGTACTCAACATTAGGGTTATCTCCTGCTATTGCAATGCGAAAAACAACGGCAGAAAAACTTGGGTTAGACAGTAAAAGCCCTGTGTCTTTAACGCGTTTGATTTTAAATCATGGTTTAACAATTGGAACTACGCTTAATCGCTCTTTTGGAAAAGAAATTGATGAAATTATTGCTTTATCACCTGAGCCACAAGTTTCAGCGCGTGCAGGGCGCGATACGCTTGAAAGTTTAACGTATATGCTGATGAAAGGTCGCGTTGATATTATTGTAGGTTACCCTAGTGAGCATACTTTTTTAAAAACTACGATGGATAAACAAGATTCGCTTATTCAGCTGAGTGTATTGGAAGCGAAAGCGGTTTCTAAGGGCTATATTGGTTGCAGTAAAAATGCCCAAGGCGATGAAACAGTAAAAGCAATCAATAATGTTTTGAATAATGTTAATCAAAGCGAGCAGTTTAAAGCGGTCATGTTACGCTGGTTACCGGAAAATATGGCACCTACTTTAACGCCTTATTTATAAAAGGGCCTAGCAATTTCACCTCAGTTGTTAGCCCTCCAAATAATTTCTACTTAATAATGTCCAAGTAGTTTCCAAACACATTTATTAACTTTTACTAATCTAAACAGCATGTTGATGGGGCGTTATGGAGAAACTGACAACGCGGTTACGACCTTGCTCTTTGGCTTTATAAAGTGCGTTGTCTGCCTGGTGAAACAGGGTCTCAATGGTAAAATCACGAAACAATTCGCAGCTTGTTACGCCAAATGATGCCGTTAGATAGGAAGAAACCGATGAATGCTGGTGTTCAATATTGAGTGCTTCAATTGACTCACACATTGTTGAGGCAAGCGTTTGAGCATCATGAAGACTGGTATTAAGTAACACGATTGCGAACTCTTCCCCCCCATAGCGTGCAACAATGTCGGTTTTGCGTTGAACATGCTTTTTGAGTGACTTGGCAACACTTTTTATTGCTAAATCACCTTGTTGATGGCCGTAGTGATCATTATATTTTTTGAAAAAATCGATATCTAACATGATGACACTGATAGGCATATCTTGTTCAGTGGTGTGTGCTAAAACTTGCATCATTGCTCTTCGGTTTGCAATGCCAGTGAGAGGATCGGTATCGCTTAAGCGTTTAAGTTGTCGATTATTTCGTTTCAGCGCGGTTTGTTGCACGTTTACTTTGCTAAATAAAATATCAATGAGGTACGCTAGACGGCCAATTTCATCAGCCCGTTCAATATGTGTTGATAGCTTATAATCACCTCTGTCCATGACTTCTTTAACGGTGCTTCGCAGCTTTCTAAGCGGTAAAATAATCATGATGGTCAAGATAAAATAAATCACCAATAAAATAAGCAATGACATTACAAGGGCAATGACCATAGAAGTTTCAAAAAGGTGATCGTTGAACATACGTTCTGGTTTCGGGTAGCTAAGCACGAGTGCAGGTTGATTAAAAACATCGTTAAATATTACGTTAATATTCGATTGCTCGTTGCGTATGCTATTTACTGTGTCGACCTCGCTAAAAGCGATGAGCGGGCTAACCTTAGATGCTTGTGAAAATGATAACGAGGTAACAGGTGCTTGAATAATTTCAGACAGTTGTTGCTCTATTTTGCTATCAAAATAGCTCCACACAAACATGGTACCTGCAAGTTCTCCCATACCAGAGGAAGGTAAAACACTGCCACTCATAAACAGCACTAATTTACCGTTAATATTGATAAACCCTTTTTTAAATAACACTTGATTATTATTGGCGGCAAGTTCTTGTGGGCTTATTAACAGTTTATTTTTTAGTGGGTCTGCTAGTACGTTAAAAGGGGAGTGAGCTAATGGGGTATTTTGTTGATCAATAGCAAGCTCTGCAATTAGGGCCTGCTTACTGTCAAAAAAGCTCATTCCGTTAATTTTAAGTGAGACGAATGACTTTGGAATAAAATAGTTTTCATTTAAGTACTCTACGTCGCTGTTGATTACGACGTTATAAAGCTCATCCCAAACGGCATTATCATAAACTAACATCTCAAGTTCGTTAAATACACGTGCCAGGGCGGAATTGAGCTGGTAAATATCTTTTCTATCTTTTTCTAATTCAAGAGCAATTAATTGTGGAATTGTCCAATGTTGTCTTATAACCAAATGCACACTGGTGAACGCAAGTAGCATCATGATAAAGACTAACAGTAACTTTATTCTTAAACTTCGCGCTACAAAATTGAACATTGGCTTACCTATAGTGAGTACATGAGAAAGTCATTAAGTTATGAGCAACACTTTACTCACAAGTATAGGTAAGGATTAACTTTTGCGCTTAGTGAGAATTCGAAAATCTGATCAGTTTAGTTCCCTATTTAAAATCTAGATACTTGTTTTGTATTGGCAAACTTTATCTGTTCAGCCAATGAGTTATCCTGACACGTGAATAAATCTGAAAAATGCCATGTAATTTCATGTGGGCTATTTTGAACATCAACTAATACTAAGGTAAGCGTATTCAGCGACTGCTTTTGTTGATCATTTAAATGGCATACATTAGCTGATAATTGACGCTCGATATTGTGTACTGTGTTTGTGCCAATAATGTCATTGAATACGGCCATTTTGGCGTTGCGATATTGATTGTTTATTTTTGCTTTGGAAAATGTCAGTTCGCTTAACTGATGGCGCAAACTGGTAAGTTGCTCTGCATTACTATTACCTTTCTCGATTGCTTTAATTTTTCTTTCTAATTGATATACGTGATGAGATAGGGTTTTAGCTTCATGTTGGGCTGCGTGAAATGACGCTTTTTTTTCTTCTGATGCTAAATTGAGTAATTGTTTATTAAGCTGTTCAGTCGTCGCTAATTCTGCGAAGTTAATGATGAATGTGGTCCCCGTAAATGGGTTGTAATGCCCCTTTACACTGACAATAGGTTGGCGTAAGTCAGGGTTTTCGGAAGTTTGGCTTTGACTTAAGCTGTGCTCAATTGCATTTATTATGGGTTTTGGATTAAGTGTTTGTGCGATACATGGCATGCTACTAAGTAAACCAACCGCAATGAGAAATGCGTATTTTTTCATAGATACTCCAATGAAAACTCACATCCTTGTGATTTTAATGAATTTGGTATTAATTACCTGCTAATGCTACTAGCCAGTTTTGCCATTGTTGTTCGTTATTTGCAGCTGTGTCTGCCAGAATTGTTTGATATTCTGCCCAATTTCCATCACGCGCCGCAGTACGAATATTTCGAACTTGATCCATATGATTCTCAAACATAAAGCGTGCGCCAAGATAACCCCAGCGGTAAATTTCATCACTCGTATTTGAATAGTTAGTATTAAAGACTTGATCTAAAGTGCGGTCTTGTAGGTTACCTTGGACTAATGCAATGGCATCCTGGTTGTTATCTTTAAGTGAAATGTATTCGGCTAATCCTTCACTCCACCACACAGTATTTTCAGGATAGTCTGAGAAGTTACCCTTTAAATCAAAACGACCATCTAAATAATGAACATATTCATGCTCTAAATTCCAAATTGCAAATTCAGGGCGAAGCCAATCCGCTTCATGAGCATAAAATGTGGCTTGGTTATTTGGGTCTTCAGCATTGCCTTCGATGTACATGCCACCATTATTAGTATTAATACCAAAGAAGCGATAGCCGTAGCGATCGTATTGACGGTAATTATCAAAAATAACCATTAAAAGATCTTCGTTTAAATCTCCTGCTACAGGTTGATAACCCGTTTCTAATCGTTGATGGAAGTATTCTTCTTCAGCGCCAACAAGTGCACAACTGTCTATAAACTGTTGTTGTGTCATATCTTGCGCTTGAAACTTTAAGCTTGGGCTACAAGTGAATTGATGTGGTAATACTGAATCGGGAGTTGGCTTACCTTTTGCGTTTGCAACACTTGAAACGAGAATAGCCGATACTGCAATGGCTAAGGGTGTGATTGTTTTCATTGTTATTTGCTACCTGTTGTTGTGAATGTAAATCAAATGTAAACTATATAAGATATAATGTATACAATTTTATTTTACAGATAAGCAAATTTATCTTTTCTAGTTTTAAAAGGCTTACTAAAAGCGAAACTATTTACTTAAATCAATTAGGAAGTGGGTGTTATTTAATTAAGTGCAATAGTGACGCGTTTCGATTTAAGGTTTTTCAAACCTTGCTTCATTAAAGGTTAATAAACAGTAAGTTAGTTTTTAAGAGACAGAGAAAAACAAGGTGTGTTAATACAGACAGTACAAACACACATTAATGTTAGGCGCACCTATTTGTTTTAAATAATAAATGTACTTTTAGTCTTTTCTTATGATCTATTAGTTGTTTAGTATGGTAAAAATAAAAAAACGGAGAAACTTATGAAACGTAATTTAGTAACAATAAGTATTATTTTAGGCCTTGCAAGTGCAAACATTTCAGCTGATGAACATGCCCTTAATTTAAAAAATGTAAATGGTAAACCAGCAACAGCGGCAACCATCAAAGCAAATCAAGGGCTTGCTAAGCAATTAAACTTTGCTGACACAACAGCGTTCAAAAATGACAGCGCTGGACTTATCGCTGAATTTGACAAAGAAACGGGCGATATTATTCGCAACAGCTTTGATTTTATTGATTTAAACAGTGCTAATGATGCACCAGATACAGTTAATCCATCGCTTTGGCGTCAGGCTGTTTTAAACCAAGGCGCTAAAGGTCTTTATGAAGTACTGCCAGGGAAAGTATATCAAGTACGCGGTGCCGATTTAGCATCTTTAACATTTATTAAAGGTGATACAGGCTGGATTGTTTACGACGTACTTACGGTGAAAGAAGCTGCAGCGCAGGTGCTTAAATTTTTCTTTAACAATGTACCTTCTGGCAAAGAGTTACCGGTTGTTGCAATGATTTATTCGCATTCTCATGCTGACCACTTTGGCGGCGCACGTGCTATTCAAGAAGCCTTTCCTGATGTAAAAGTTTATGGCTCAAAAAATATCACTAAAGAAGCTGTAGATGAAAACGTGCTTGCCGGTAATGCTATGTCACGTAGGGCGGCTTATCAGTATGGTGCAACACTGGGTCGAAGTGAGCAGGGCATTGTTGATGCTGCTTTGGCAAAAGGTATTTCTTACGGTGAAATCACCTACGTAAAACCTGATTATGAGCTAAACCACAAAGGTAAAATTGAAACACTTACCATTGATGGTGTAGAAATGGTTTTCCTTGATGCATCAGGCACAGAGGCGCCATCTGAAATGGTTACTTATATCCCATCAATGAAAGCGCTTTGGACAGGTGAGGTCACTTACCACGGTATGCACAATGTTTATACCTTACGTGGTGCGAAAGTGCGTGATTCACTCAAGTGGTCGAAAACAATTAATGAAATGTTGCACTACTTTGGCGGTGAAGTTGAAACACTGTTTGGCTCGCATTCATCGCCGATTTGGGGTAATGAAGCGATTCAAGATTATCTGAAAATGCAACGCGATGCGTATGGTTTTACACATAACCAAACGTTGCGATTAGCTAACAACGGCTATGTGTTACAAGATCTAGGCGATGCCATTTATGAAGTGATGCCTGAGAGCATTTTCAAGTCTTGGCACACCAATGGGTATCATGGAACTTATTCGCACAATGCGCGTGCTGTGTACAATATGTACTTAGGCTATTTTGATATGAACCCTGCTAACTTAAATCCGTTGCCAACAAAAGCAGAAGCTAAAAAGTTTGTTGAATACATGGGTGGTGCAAAAGAAGTGCTTTCTCGCGCTACAAAAGACTTTAACAAAGGTGAGTATCGTTTTGTTGCTACAGCTTTGAACAAAGTGGTTATGGCTGAACCAGAAAATATGTTAGCACGTAGCCTTCTTGCAGATACTTATGAACAACTTGGTTATCAAGCTGAGGGCGCAGGTTGGCGCAATATTTACTTAACGGGTGCTCAAGAACTGCGTTTAGGTAAAGTGTCACCTGGCGCACCGAAATCCGCTTCGGCAGATGTGGTATCTGAAATGGATGTGGGTATGTTACTTGATTTCATTGCTGTTCAAGTAGATTCGTTAAAAGCGCAAAATACGCCTTTTACACTGAGCGTGAACTTAAAAGGTACTGATGACTATTACTATGTAGAAATGTCTAACGGAAACTTAAGTAATATCCAATTAGATAAGCCAAAAGCGGCTGACGCAGAATTGGTATTAGACGATGCTGCATTTAAACAAATTTTATTTGGTCAGGCTAAGCTTCAAGAATTAGTCGATCAAAAGAAAGTTGAATTTAAAGGTGACATAACCGTTGTTGAAAAGCTAACAAGCTCGCTTGTAGAGTTTAACCCTGCATTTGAAATTGTGCCTTTTAGCAATAAGCAAGTAGATAGCAAATTCTACAAATAATATCTACTATCTCAAGGGCAGCTAATTAGCTGCCTTTTTAATAGACAGAGGAAAAGTCGAAAATGCAAAAACACGCGTTCGTTCTCATGTTATTCGCAATGATTGGTTTTTCAGCAAACGCTGAAGAGCAAGAGCTACAAGATATGTCAGACCCTTTGGCTGTTTATACGCAAGCCGGTGTCGGGCTGACAGATAAAGGGTTTAACCTCAAAGTAGGGCAAACTTATGAGACTGGCAGTGATATCACTATGGGAATGAATATCATCGAGCTAAAGGGCATTGCTGGCGAGTTGTTAGGTATCCGCGATAATGAAAAGCCACTATTTAATTCGGTTGATAATTCAATTGATGGGTTCCGATTTCGTAACTTCAGTGTGAATACTGAAAATGGTCGTGGCACACAAGTTGATGTAAACGCAAATATCGATAAAGAAACCTTAGATACTTCTTATAGCTTTATTCAAGCCCTACCAAAATTTTCCATCTTTCAGCTTTATCCTTTGGCTGGTGTCGGTTTAACAGTAGAGAATGATAAAGACGACGGCTATAAAATACCCGGTGCATTTGCTGCCATTGGCTTTTACGGAAAAATTACTATTAGCGATAAAATTTGGCTTAATTACAATCCACTTTGGCTCACTACAGTTTCAGGAAGTGATCGTTATAAAGACACTTATTATGCTGGCGATAGCCAGATTTTAACGCATGAGTTTGTCGCCTCTTATCAACTTAGCCCAAGAGCAAATATTCGTTATTTTGCTAACTGGAATAAAGCAGTTGATTTAGCGGATGGGGATCATCGTATCGAGTTTAATTACCAACTTTAAATAAAACAGGAAAAGGACAAAAAATGAAAAAGGTATTGTTAACATTATTTTCGATGTGCTATTTGGCGGGTGTGCAGGCTGATACTATCACCTTAACCGATGGGCAAGTGCTCAATGGCAAAGTAATTTCACAAGATAATGGCAAAGTAGTTTTTGAGTTAGCCGGTCAGCAATTGGAGTTTAGCCAAGATAAAATTCAATCACTTCAGATAGATAAGCCACAAGCGCAAGGTGGCGAACTAATTGTGCCTGCAGGCACGCGAATTATGGTTCGCACATTAGAAACGATAAATAGCAAAAATAGCGCGGTCGGAAAAAAATTTACAGCGAGCTTAGAGGCTGACTTAGTTGCAAATGGCGTAACAGTCGCACCTAGAGGTGCAACTGTGTATGGCGTTATAACGGATTCAAATCAATCGGGTCGGCTTGCAGGCAAGTCTTCACTTACTTTTACATTCACTGACATTATGATTGATAATCAACTGCATACGATAAAAACCTCTGCTGCGCAGGCTGTCACTGAAGGCACGGGCAAATCTACTGTTGGACGAACGGCACGATTAGCGGCAATTGGTGGTTTAGCTAATGGCTCTAAGGGAGCGAAAGATGGTGCTAAAGTAGGTGCGGGGATTTCGTTACTTACCCGGGGAAATACGGTTAATATTCCAAATAATACGTTGCTGGAATTCAACCTAACCGCACCATTTAGCAAACAATAATAACGCTAAAATGACTTTTTCAGCGTGGCTAAGCTTGGCTTATCACGCTTTATTTTTGCTAGTTGCGTATTCACTTGTTCCTTTTCATTTTTGCTAAGTTGACCATAGAGTTTAGGGTATGGCCAACCATATCCCCAGCGAAATGTGGTTGGAAAAAAAGGTGAACCACCGACACGTACTCCCGCGAGCATTAAATTTGCGATTTGCTTTTCGCCTACCTTCGCAACACACTCTTTTAGGGCAATATCAGCGTCTTTGCGCTGCTGATAAGTACCACCTTGCCAATACGCGAGGTCATGAGACACGCAACAACTTAACCACAGTGTATTTTGTTCAAAAGTGCCATCTGGGAAAGCACTGCAGCCGTCACTGGTAAAAGGTTTTAGTTGGTTGGCAAAGGCAGGACTTATAAAAAATATTGAAGCAAAAATTAAGATTTTAAGCGACTTCATGGGTCTTCAGATACGTTGATTGTGCAATTAAAAGAATGGCTAGCATAACAGAAAGTAACCTTGATAAAACATGCCTCCATGAAATCAACTTTATTTTTGTTGTTAACCTTAATATTTGGTAACAATTCACTAAAAACTAATTTGCTGACAATGCCTTACAAAACATGATATAAATTTCCCGAAAATAGGGAAAATGGTGTTCGAAGTGAAATCAGAAAGAGAAAGTGTCGCAACCGCACTGTGTTTTGTAATTGGATTTTTGTTTCTATCTACTGGTGCATATGATTTTGTTTATAACGGCCTGCACCTAATCGACTTAGTAACCCTTTTTTCAATTTTTCTTATTTTAGTTAGCCTTGGTCTTGCCCCCAAATTCTTTTTTACCCCATTAAATCAATTGTTATCTTCTTCGTTTAGATTGCCAACACTCATAAAAAGTACAGTGCAAAAAACGTTTCTTTTTGCAGGCGTGAGTTTATTTTTAGTTTGTTTTTTTTGGCAAAACCTATCTAGCTAGCAATGTATTTGGGGGAACAAGATGTCATTCACTAAACATTATCAAGCTCCCAATATTACTGATTTTATGGCGATCAGAAATAAAGTGGGATGGCAAAACCCCGCGCAATCAGTTGTCGCAAAAAGCTTAGAAAACTCGCTATTTCATATTTGCATAGAAATAGATAACACCTTAGTCGGCTATGGCAGGGTTGTTGGCGATGGTGCAATGTATTTTTACTTACTAGATATTGTCGTTGACCCCGACTTTCAAAGCGCAGGAATTGGTAAAAGCCTAATGCAAGAGATTGAACGCTATTTGAGTAAGCAGATAACTCCAGGAGCGACAGTTGGTTTATTAGCCGCTCATGGAAAAGAGGCGTTTTATCAGCAATTTGGTTATCAACCTCGGACAGGTGAGCCGCTTGGTTTAGGTATGTGTAAGTTTATATAAAACCTGGTAACTGCATAAATGTTTTAAAGGATGGGAAGTAAATGAATAAATACTTAGTTATTGGCGGCTCGTTAAGTGCTTTTGCTGCGCTATTGCACTTAGGGTGTATTTATTTTGGTGCACCTTGGTATCGTTTTTTTGGCGCTGGTGAAGAGATGGCACAACTTGCCGAAAAAGGCAGCATCCAGCCAACAATCGTCACCAGCGTTATCTTTATTATTCTTACAACGTGGTCAGCATATGCATTTTCCGCTGCTGGGCTTATCAAAAAATTACCATTGATTCGCTTAGCGTTGATTTTAATCTCCTTTATCTATTTGGCGCGTGGGATAGCGGGCTTTTTTTTGATTTATCAACCTATGGGAAGAAGTGCTGAATTTTGGCTTTGGAGTTCAACCATTTGTTTAACAATCGGTTTGATTCACTTATTCGGTTTAAGGCAGCAATGGGCCAAATTGTAGCCTTTGATATTTCTGTAGTCGCACTAATCGACTTATGTCGTAATGCTTAATTAGTTCCAGTTATAAACTCGTATATTTCTAACTATATGGTTTAAATTTTTTATTCATTTAAAAGGAATGTTCTGTGTATCAGTTATATTATTATCCGCTTAATGCCAGTATGGCACCGCATTTTATACTTGAAGCGTTAGGCGTAGAGTATGACTTGATTAAAGTAGACAGAAAAAGTAATCAACAAAAATCATCAGAGTATTTGGCATTAAACCCTGCGGGGCGTATTCCCACCTTAATTGATAACGGCACTGCCATTTTTGAAAGCCCTGCTATTTGCATTCACTTAGCTGAAAATCACCCAGATGTTAATTTGATCCCGCCATTAGGTGATAGTAACCGCCCGGTATTTTTTCAGTGGATGATGTACTTAACCAATACAGTTCAAGCTGAACTTATGGTGTATTTTTACCCTGAAAAACACACCCTAGATGCACAGCAAACAGCACAAATTGTTGAGGCGCAAGAATCCCGCATTACCGATATGCTCGCGCTGCTTGATAATGAACTAAAACATAAAAATTATTTGATTGGGCAAAGTGTGACTGCCTGTGATTTTTTCTTATTTATGTTGTGTGTCTGGGTGGATGAATTTAAAAAGCCACCGCTTGCGTTTAATAACCTAGGGCGTTTTTTAAAAAATCTCGCACAGCACAGTGCAATTAAAACCGTGTGTGAAAAAGAAGGGTTAAGCCTTCTTGATTATCAATAGTCGCATGTGATTCTGGTTTTAATTTACAAAAACGTAGCAAAGCAAGCCTTAGGCTTGCTTTGCAACGCGAAGTTAAGGTTTAGTGACCAAATTTAATTCGAATGCCCGCATTAACCGTAAAGCCATCATTGCGAGACCAAATATCAGTCGTCCAACGCCCGCTTGGGTCTTGCTGTGGTAGTAAGAGCGAGTCCGTTTTTGTTTGACGTACATTGAGTAAATTTTCTGCATTTAAAAAGTAACTTACTCTGCCAATGGTAATTTGACCTAAAAGGCCTAGGTGCCAATATGCCTCACTCTTGTCGCGGTATGGGTTATTTTCTAAATGTTGTGTGCCTGTATAGTAAGCTTCAAACCCGACTAAATGACTACCATGCTCTTCCCACATAATAACTGCACCTGCAGAATGCTTGGGGGTTAAATCAAGCGGTACACTCCACATGCCATTACTATTTTGTTTACTGGCATCAAGATACAAGTAGCTGCCGGTCAGTTTTATATCGTGCCAGCGATAGCGCAGTAATAACTCTGCACCATGAATATCAGTTTGTCCTTCGGCATTTGTAATGCGTACCGTTTTACCACCAAATTCCTCAGGGTTGATGGGCTGTAATTCGGTGACATTATCGATTTCAGAGGAAAACAAAGTAACACTCGACTCAATGTTATTAAGGGTGTAACTAATATCAATGGATGCGGTTGATGCGGTTTCTTCTTGCAGGTTTTTAAGCGGTGCTAAACGCGATAAACCAGTATCGTCAATGTCTTCAATAAACGGCGTAGGGGCAAAGAACCCTTTTCCGTATGAGCCGCGAATAGTCCAGTTTTCAGGGCGATAGAGTATGGATGCGCGCGGGCTAAATTGGGTGCCATATTCGCTGTGCCAATCGTTGCGCGCACTCAGTGACATCGACACATCATCTGTTGCATCATAATCAATTTGAGAGAATAACCCGGGTACATGATAGCTGTAGTTAAACATAGCGAAGTCATCAGACTCAAATCTGTCTGATTGATATGCTGTGCCTACAAGCCATGCAAGAGAGTCAGCGTAGCCAGAGACACTTGATTCAAGTAAATAGCTTTTGTGACTGTCGTCTTCCAATACTGAGCCATACACATGTTGATGATCTTGCTGCATTGCAGAGCCGCGAATATTGAGGTTCATCTCATCACTCAGTGGGCTATCAAAGATAAAACCGGTGTCGAGTCTTTGTGTATCTTGGTTTTGTGCATACGGATTACCATCTGGCATCACTGCGCCTTGTTTTGTACCGCCTTCACGAGTTTCGTGCATCGCACCAACTGTTACATACAGGTTAGCTCCGTGCTCGCTCTCCCAATACATGCGCGGTCTGACAGTGGCACGCTGATACGCTGCCATATCTAACCAGCCGTCGTTATCTAAGTCTTGCTGCTGTTGATTGTGCACGCCAGCGGTAACTGACACACGGGTTTTATCGTTCACTGGTGCAGCAAAATAGGCTGTAATATCTTGCCCGTCTTTTGAGGTGGCGTTCAGTAATACCTCGCCTTCAAATTCATCGTTTGGTGTACGCGAAATTAAATTGATAACGCCGCCCAACGCTGAACCGCCATAAAGCGATGAGGCTGAGCCTTTTATAATTTCCACATTAGCTAAATCGGTGGGCGGGATCTGTAATAAACCAATAGAGGCAGTTTGACCACCGTAAAGTGGTAAACCATCGCTTAATAACTGGGTGTAACGGCCGAACAGCCCTTGTAAACGAATATTCGCGCTGCCAAGCGCAGGCGATGTGTTTTGCACGCGTACGCCACCTGTTTCGGCCACCAACATTGAAATATTACCTGGGCGCATCAGCGCTTTTTCTTGGATTTCTTCGCCGTTTATTAGCTCAATACGGGTTGCAGATTCCGTGACGATGCGACCTAAACGGGATGCGGTCACTTGGATTTTTTCAATTGTCTTTTCGCCATGCTCGTGATGATGCTCATCATGATGGCCTTCACCAGCAACTAAAAGTGATGGCGATAGCATTAGCGCGAGTGCTAAACGTGATTTTTGTGTGTACATTTTTACCTCAAATATATGCCGTGCACGCCTAAAAAGTGTGCATTAAAACCTTTTGTAACGGATTTTAAAGGGACTAACCCTAGGCACTAAAAATGGGAGGTCTAAATGGGGACTCTATTCGGTTGAGCGGTGAGCTCATATAGTGTTGGTGGAACGTGTTATTAATGAGCTGCACAGGATGCTGTGCCAGCGGTGACAAATATAAAAATGATGCGCAGGTATTGGCTGGGCAAATACAGTCGCTTTCGCAGCATTCAACATCGCAGCAGTCGTCGCTCTCTTCGCTTCCGTTGGACGTGGCATCAATTTGCGAGCTAATAGTGTGAGTGTCATTAAGTGACTCTACCGATAGCGCATAATGGTTTGCCACTGCTTGCCCAGTAAAGGCAAATAACAATGTTATTAATAAAACCAATTGTACGAATGGCTTAAACATATCACTCTCACATTAAATTGAGCTGTATTCTAAAAGGCTTTATGAAGAATGTGAAGTTTCTCTATGAATGCTGCATATTTTAAAGCATGCAACCAGCTTGGTGATTAAACAGGTTGCATGCTGTGAATACTAATCAGAGTCTTTGCTTATTAAGCCCATTAACCCCACCAGGGCGGCAAATAGCACGGCTGCTACAGGCCAAATAATCCAAGTAACGCCCCAGTTCATTGTCCATAAGCTCCATGCTAGGAAAATAGCGACCACTAAGGGCCAATAAAATGGTGCAAGTTTTAAGGCGTTGCGTTCACTTTGGGTGAGTTCGCGGTTTTTATCCCCTTCGTTTAATACGTGTTTATAGGCTTCAACCTCACTTGCTGCGGGAATAACAATCCACAAACCGAGCGTCACTAAAAACAATAAGACGGCAAGCATAAGCAAAGTGATATCAGCGCGACCAACTAGCATGACTGCTAAGAGCAAGGGGATGGTGCTGCAAATAAACAGGGTAACTGCTAAAGATACTTTATTGTTATAACTAGGTGTTAAGTTATCAAGTCGTTCAGCACATGCGCTATGAACACCATACATCAGCTCAAATTTTCCTTTTTCGATAGGCGCGAGCCTACGTTCAAAGCGATTTGTATTAATAACAAGTCTTACACCTGCTGCAATCATTAAGAAAATTGCGATAATGCCAATCACGGTTGCTACTTGTTTATTAAGTGCAATGCTTGGGGTATTTGAAAGTGCTAATAGAAAGAAAAGTGGTACTGCGGAACAAACAAAACATGCCACACCTTTCGCTGTTAAAATAGCCTGTTCTTTTTTCGATTTAATAAAATCGAGTGCCTGCTCAAGACTTACTTGGGCAAGGTTGCTATTCGTTTCTTCTGTGAGATGTTGAACTGTTTCGATTTCGTCTTTTAACAAAAAGTCGGTTGAGACATTAAACAGCTCAGCCAGTTTGATAATTTTGTTTAAATCGGGAATGCTGTTAGTGCTCTCCCACTTAGAAACCGATTGGCGTGATACGCCCATTTTTTCAGCTAATTCTTCTTGTGACCAGCCCAGTTGCTTTCTGCATTGTGAAATTTTCTCTGATAGGATCATGTTACTTTCCCTTTGTTGTAGATTTCGCTACAGACTAGGTTTTACGGCGGTTGCACACTAGCAAGTGGACATGGAATGTTGTCAACTGGCAGTTGCATTTGCTTATTTTTATTAAAAAGTAAGCAAATATCTGCTGTATTGTTTTTCTTTTATACTTGATGAGTGTCTTATAAGTATTTCAAAAAGTCATTAGCAAATTACACAGCTATTTGTGAAAAATGCACTTAATTAAGCCAATTATAAAAAGTGATAGTGCGCGATTATTTAGTATTTGTGCAAGCAACGAAAGCGGATTTTAATCTCATAAAAAAGGGCTTTAATGGTGCTATGTTTTATAATTTTATTCAAAGCGCCATTAGGTTCAAAAAGCAACACATGAAAAAATGCCCTCATTGCCAGCATAAATTAAACCCTTTTAAATTATCGTTCGCAGCGTTTCCTTTGTACTTTAAATGTGAAAACTGCAACACACGACTAAGACTAAAGCGAGTTAAACTGTTTTGGCTAGCCTACTTATTCTACAGTGTGATGATTCTGCCAATCACTCTTTATACCCCGTTTATTGTTCACAATAACCTTGGTGTGCCTGTGATCATTATTGGTGCATTTGTGCTTTACTATTTCGTTGCTAACCACCTACTAAAAAAAGACAATATAACGTCTTAACACATTAATAATAGCTGCGTTGCAATCACTCACTAAAGTTGTTGGATAGATACTCTCACTGTGTATTACCTTAATAAAAAGCGTACTTAAAATTTGAGTGAATTACACCTTTATATTGTCGACAGTATTATGCATATAAATCGTTAAAATGCGATTTTTGGCATGCTTTAAATTAATATTGTCGACAATGTTAAGTCTTAAGGGTGAGCTGAGATGCTTTATAATCTGTTTGGTACTCTGAATACAGTGTTTATTATTGTCAGTGTGTATGGTGTTTATTCGCAACTCAAAACCATTTGGCATCGTAAACAGTCTGCGCAATCGACATGCTCACCTACAGCGTTACTATCACTTAATCAGTTTTCTGTGAGTTTTTTAGCGTATTTATCGTTTTTTATTTATGGTTACTCCATCGAACCATTTAATCATTATATTGTGTGGCCGAGGCTTGTGGCATCTCTGCTCGTGTTGGGTATTTTGATTGAAATTTGGCGCGACCGAAAGACACCTCTAGCATTTTTTAGTATGGGGATGGCGTCAATGTGTTTAGTGGCGGCACTGATTGGATTGTGTGTTGGCGATACGATTGCTGATCACGGCAAGTATATTTCTACCGCCATTATTTTATTCGTATCCGTATTAATTGCGCAGGGCTATGCGCACCAAATTAGTGTGATTGTCCATTCTGGTTCTACCGGCGCGGTAGATTTAAAAATGAGTCAGTTTATTTTGATGATGGATATCTCAACCATTGCTTTCGCGCTCAGCATGGGGTTAAACCAAGGTTGGCCGTTATTAGTATTGGCTCTCACGAGCGCTATTACTAAGTTAATTATTATGTACTTGTTTCGCTGGGTTAAGTTAAGTCCAATTGCAAAAGCACGGCGCACTTAACCAATTATTCTGTGTGATTAAAAAGCAAAGTAATGGCCATTAATTTTACTCTTTAACGGCTCTAATTTAACTGCGCGCTAACACGCAGTTACTATAAAATGTGGTGGTCGCAGGCCAATCACTGAACACCCCAATTACACCGACTTGTTTGGCCAGGAAGTCCAGCAACTCGAAAGCAAAACCTTCATTTTTGATGGCATCTTTCACTGATTGATAATAAAAGCCACCGCCTTGAGTAAGCAGCCCTGATCGTTCTAATGTCCATGTGATTATCTTGAGCCCAGCTTTTTTTGCCTCAATGGCATAGGCGGATTCAATCAGCTGATTGTTTTCATCTAAACTGACTAATACCCAAAGGGGAGGGGCAATTATATTAATGCCCATAGCTTTTAAATCAGTCATGCTGTGCTGCCATGTTTCGGGGTTATTATGATTAAAACCGCTTTGTTCATAGCCACCGTCTAAATACACCGCTTGTTTGGCAAATTCTGGATGGTGTTGAATCCAATACTTTAAATCGCCAAGTTCAAACGATTGCACAAACACATCACTTGGAGAAATACCTGCTTTTTTGTATTCATTGATAAGCTGTTTTGCGTATTCAGTTTGTGACATATGCTCAAACGGCATCGTAACTTTCGGCTGCTTAAGTTCTGGTGTCATTTTTACCCCTAGGCGTTTAAATAACGCAATACTTTGCTGGTGAGTCATCAAAGTGCCTGTCGCGGAATAAAAATCAGTGCGCCAATTAGGTGTGCCTGCAAGGTATTCTTCTGGTGTTTTAGCATACACATTGGCACCATCCATTTTGCCAGATAGTTGTAAAAACTCGGCTTGTGTAAAATCTGATGTGCAACATTCAACCGACGCTTTTTTGCCAAGGGTTTTGTCCCCAGGAGTGAAGGGAACACGGCACTTTTTTGCGAGTGCCGGCTTAGCAAGTACGTTGGTGGTTTGATGTAAATCACATTGCGAATGACGACATACCAATGCTTTGTCTTTGGTAAATGTGACATCACATTCCAAAATGCCTGCCCCCATTTTCGCAGCAGCTAGGTAAGATTCTTTAGTATGTTCCGGGAATTGCAGTGGCGCGCCGCGATGGCCGATAGAAAAATCAGATTTTTCAAAGTGCTCACCCTTACAGGTTTGTAACACTGTTTTAAGTGCAGAATTCTCCATTTGCGAAATCAAATAGTGAGGGCGCACCCCGACTTCTACCTCAGAATCATTGGCATCTGACATGCTTTGGCAGCCGCTAAGTAGCACAATGAGTAAAAAAATGAATGCCCGCATAAATAGCCCTCGAAATGCAATGATATTATTTAATCATAGTTAAATGACAAAGTGTTGAAACAACAAGTCATTTTGGCTGGCGTCTTATTCTTAAGCAGAGATTTTACAGCAATAAATTACCTTTCAGAGAAGGGGAATAATCAAGTGTATATTGCGTAGTCAAAATTTAAGTACTTAATCTATAAACTTTTATTTTATGAAATGCCCATTGATTTAGATCCTTTTGCTATAGTGAGTATATTGGTAAGTTAACCCTTAATTATTATTGTTATTGGACTAGACATGGATTGGCTGGCGGAAGAATCCGAAAAAGTTATAAATAATCGTAAACCTTGGAAAGTTGTTATTGTTGATGATGATCTTGAGGTACATAAGGCGACTAAACTCGCGATGAAATCATTTGAGTTTATGGGACGTCAGCTAGAGTTTATTAGTGCCTATAGTGGTAGTGATGCGAGAAAGCTGTTGAGTGAACATCAGGATATTGCGGTTATTCTTCTCGATGTGGTGATGGAAACCGACGACGCAGGCCTAAAGTTGGTTAATTACATTCGCACTGAGCTGGGTAATAAAGATACGCGCATCGTATTGCGTACAGGGCAAGCGGGTCTTGCGCCTGAGGGAGAAGTGATTAAAAACTATGATATTGATGGTTATAAAGCAAAAACAGAAATTACCATCGATAGCCTGCATCATTTATTTTATATTGCGCTTCGTTCCTATCGCGATATTGCTCGTTTAGACAGTTATAAAAATGCCCTTAAAGCCTTGCTAGGCTCAGTACTTAAGGTTGACCGTTTTGGTGATATTGAGTCCTTCTCAACCAACCTATTAAGTTATTTAACGGATGTGCTACACGCATATGAAGCAGAGCTTATTGTTAATAAACGCAAGGCGTCGGTTATTAATATTCGAAGTACTAATAAAACCGTTATAAACGCACAAATTGATAATGCTAGCACGATTGATATGCAAAGCTTTATAAGCGAGGTGATAAAGCAAAAAGCGCTTGTTTATGAGGGCAATTTTGCAGGCATTTACTACAAGTATGATGATGTAGAGGCGGTGGTTGTATTAGAAGTTGATAATGAACTTGATCGCAATGCAATTGAATTGGTTGAAATCTTCACAGAACACGTGTGTGCACTGATAAATAAGTTAAAAGAGGGAGGTGATAATGCATTTTAATATTGGCGAAATTATCACATCACTCAAGTCTTCTTATGGTAAAGACTTTTTAGATACCATGACGATGCAGTTGCATAAGTCGATAGGCGCTCAATTTACCTTTATTGCAAAGTTAGATATTAAGCGAAATGTATCGAAAACAATGTCTTTAGTGGCAGGTGATGAGTTTGCAGATAACTTTGAATACTCGCTAGAGCACACACCTTGTGCTGATGTGAGTGATGATTCAACTTGTATCTTTCCTAGTGAAATTTGTAATTTATACCCTAAAGATCAACTGCTAGTTGATATGGGAATTGATGGCTATGTTGGCGCGCCTTTGCATGATTCAAAGGGAGCTGTTTTTGGTATTGTAGTAGCGCTTTACAGTGCACCAATAAAAAATGCCGACGATGTTGCGTCTTTGTTTGAATTGTTTGCTGGTCGTATTTCAGCCGAGCTTGAACGGGCAGAAAAAGAAAAAGCACTTTTTGAACTGAATCAGTCACTTGAACAAAAAGTGGCCTACCGCACCCATGAACTTGAAACCGCACTGAAACGATTAAAAAACTCACAAAAACAACTTATTGAGCAAGAAAAACTGGCATCACTGGGGCGTTTGGTTGCTGGCGTGGCCCATGAGGTGAATACGCCGCTCGGTGTCGCAATGCTCGGAAATTCAACCGTTCTATCTGGTGTTAATCTTCTAAAAACAAAATTAACGCAAGGTGCGCTGAGTAAGCATGATTTGGAATCCTTTATTCATGATGCCAAAGAAGCCAGTGAGGGCGTTGAATTTAATTTAAATCGTGCAAGTGAGCTAGTGGTTAACTTCAAACAAATGGCGACTGACTTTCACTCTGATCCCAAAAGTGAAGTTAACCTAGTTGAGTGGATAGAATCTATCTCGACGAGCTTAAAACCTATGCTCAAAAATGCAGGCATCAAATTAGACTTACGCTTACCATCTGAAAATTTAGTTGTCACTTCTTATCCATCGCGTTTAGCGCAGGTGGTTACCAACTTAGTGTCAAATGCAATAAAACACGCATTTCCTAAAAAATTCGAGGTTGCACAGAAAACTATCACGATACAACTTGGCGGCTCACCATTTAATTATAGTTTGTCTGTATCTGATAACGGTATTGGTATGGATGAAACAACCAAAGCGCAGGTATTTGATCCGTTTTTTACCACCGACCGTGCTTCTGGCGGCATGGGGCTTGGTATGAGCATAGTACACAACTTAGTTACCGGCTCTCTTAATGGTCAATTAGACATCGAAAGCGAAAAGTTAAAGGGCACGAAAATAAGTATTCAGTTTGACACAAGCAATGAAGATAAAAATATTTTGCGAGAGAGCTTTGTACGCGCCACATCTGATAATTTTCAATTTTATACGCAGTTTCATGACAAATTGGTCAATAGTGATACCAAGATAGCAGCGTTATTCGCGAGCGTAGATTTAGCGCGTCAGCAAAAGATGATTTTGCAGTCAGTAAGCTTAATTATTGAAAACCTTGACCAGCTTGACTCGGTATTTAATGGTGAAGATGCTGGTCGTATTATTTCGCTTCATAAACACATGGGTATTGACGATAAGCTCGTTACGCTTTGGCAAGATAGCTTTATTGAAACAGTGGCTGAATTTGATAATGCATTTGATTCGTTAACGGCAAACGCTTGGGAAAATGTGCTCAATGAGTACACCAAACGATTTAAAGCGGAGATTAATAAGGCTTAGTGCTATCGGTTGGCGGTCGCATCGTCTTTTAATTTACTAACACAAGGTAAACGGTTGCTTAGGTTAGGCCTTCATAGATAGAAAAGATAATTTGTCCCTTTAAGTGACAACATTATCTTTTTTAAACAGCCTTAATTTGTAACGGTGAAAGCTCATTATATTCTTGCAAGTGAGAAGAGGTTGTTATTGATATTTCGCCGCGGTAATAAATTCACCGAAACTCTCGCACCAGACAATAACGGTATTAAACTGATGCACATCCACACCCTTTGGCACTGAGACTGCAAAATTTGAAAAGGTATTTACGTCTCCAATCACACGCATTGATGATTTTAACTTGTTAAAATCGGCTTCTGTTTCTACAAATGTCGGCGACAAATACAACTTGAAGTCGGGGCCAGGTGATAGCTCACCTTGCAAAGTGATATGAGAGGTGCCAATTGTCACCGTGCCTTCACCCCAGTGTAAAAAATCGCTGTCTTTGAGTGATTTAGTAAATGCTGCACGATACACACTTTGTTGCGATAGCTGCTCAACTAGTTTGCTTGATGGAGCTTCAGGGGCGGTTAAAATAGGTAAAGTATAAATACCAATGGCAAAGCCAATTATGCCAACCATCAGATGAGATAAGATAAGTGGAATAAGTCGTTTTGCTGTCATTATTAACTCTTTTTGTAAGCGCTGATGCATATCACATGGGTAGTTATGTAACTATACCTGAATTTAACTCATTCGACACAGTTTAGTGGCAACCTCCACTTTTAGTGACCTTGTGGTTAATTAACAAATGCGAAGACATGATGTAATCCAATTATCGAGCTGTTTAAACAACCACGCTTTTACCTGGGCTTCAATCTCGCTCTCGATGGGCTCAAGCGGACATTCATTGCCAAACGCATTTCGTAAGTGCGCTATTTCATGGTTATTCCATTCAGGGTGAAATTGCATGGCTAACACATAGTGTTGGTATTGAAACATTTGCACCTTACATTGTGGTGAACTTGCAAGTAAAACCGCGTCTTGTGGTAAGCTCATTTGTTGCTCGTGCCACTGAGCAACAAACATTGTCAGATTATCGTTGGTCGTAACGGGTTGCCATCCATTTTCAGCCTCAGTCATAGATGAAATAGTTGCGCCGAGAGAGTGAGCAATTAATTGTGCTCCAAGGCATATTCCAAGCAATGGCTTTTGTTGTCTAATGCAATCTTTTATAAGCGATATTTCAGCAGATAACTTGGGCGAATGTGGATCAACATGCATAGGTCCGCCCAGCATAATAACCCCTTGATAAGGCGCTAAACTCTTTGGTAAAGCTTGGTGGAACTCAATTTCTTGCCAAGTGAAGTTATGCTTTTGCAACCAGCATGCGAGATTACCTAAGCGCTCTTCAGGATGATGTTTTATTACAAGAAAATTCATTTTAAATCACTATGCTCGATGTAATAGTTGTGCACCGAGTTAGGGTTCACCTTTAAAAGTGTTGCTATTGTTTGGTCATTTAACAAATCGCTTGCTGCGTTAACGGAAAATTCCTTGGCTAACTTCGATGCAGTATTTACCCAGAATAAATGATCTACCCCCGGCTTTCCTTCGATTACGCGCGCATAAAATTGCCTTGAAACATTATCTGGTGTGAGGCGAACATACTGAATGTTTTGTGGCATTAGGGTGTTAAGTTGTTGCCTGAAAATAACCTCTTTTACGATTACTTGTTGCTGAGAAAACTGACGTTTTCCTCCTCGTTCAAAATGATCCACGTAAAAGTCAGCTGTAAATTGCCAAATGCCTTCTTTTTTAGTATTTGCTAACTGGTTTAAATCAAACCTTTCTGGGGCTAAAGTCCAGTAGTTACGCTTATTAGTGAGTGCCTTTTTAAGCGCGATTTGATTTGTTTTATTGGCGAGCTCAAAACGCACAATTAATTGTATGTCATGGGGAGTATGAAACATGGGTAAATGCGATGCATAGAGCGAGTGCCCATCTGAAAATAGCAGCATGCCGTGTAAGCCAACGCGTGCTTTATGCTGGTGGTTGCTGTTTTTCGCAGAGGCTGCATTAGCAAAACTAAATAAAATGGATAAAATGAGTGGCAATATGAATTTCATTACATAACTCCATGCTTTGTTTGTGAAAAAAGTAACCCGACAACACTAAACGTGAGGGTGCATGTAAATACCCAAGCGGTAATCGACAAGCTGTTTTTAAACACGAAATGTTGAATAATTGCTTGTCCTAAAATGCCAAGACCAACCCAAATAGCATACGATAACGTTATTGGGATTGTTTTACTGGCAACGCCAAGCAGATATAAGCTCAAACCCATGCAAGTGCACAGTATAAGAACATAGTAGTGAGATTTTGTAGATGTATGAGCGCCGAGTAACGCAACCCATAAAATTTCGAAAAGTGATGCACCAAAAAGCGCGAGATAACTCAGAAACATAACGCCACCTAATTAAATTGGGTGGGGCCGTCCCCGATGAAAATGGAGCGGTAAGGTCGTCCTTACTTCCTAACGGATGCTAAAAGTAGCAAAAGCAAAGCGCATCTGCAACACCCTTTTAACGGTTGAACAAGTCACGTGTGTAAATTAGTAACTCATGCGCTTTAGTTAAAACGAATACTGAAAATCCAACATTACGCGTGTGCTTTCGTAGTTTATAGGTGACTGGCCCCCTTTAAAGGGTTGTACCGCATACACATTGCTATTAAAGAGATTTTTGATGCCAAAATTCCATAACGTATGAGTGGTTCTAAATTGATAGAAAGCATCAACATCATAAATCGTCTCTAATTTTTCTGGCTCGCCGCAGATAAAGTTTGGATCATTAGTACAAGCATATTGACCAGATACAACCCTGCCTAGCAGATGAAAGCGCGAATTGGCAGTAAAACGATAGTGGAAATCAGCCTTAAACATATGGTTTGGAATACCCAAAACCGCATCTTTGTTTGATGGAATAGTGAAGGAATCAATATTACTTTTTTCAACGGTAAAGTATGAATAATTCGCATTGAAATGGAGCTTATCTAATTGCCACTTAAGTTGCAGCTCCATACCCATGGTTCTAAAATCACCAAGAGTGGTGTTACTGGCTGATTGCGGATTAAAACCAATAAAATTATCTACTTGTAATAGATATAAATTACCCACGAGTGACGCCGTTTCGGTGAATTGATAACCTGTTTCCATTTCCCAACTTTTAGTGGTTTCTGGATCTAATATTGGGGTGCCTGCATTGTGTGCACTAGCCACAGTATCAAATTGCGGTATTTTAAATGCCTCGTTGTAGATTAATTTTGTATGAAGCTTGTCCCAAGTTTTGGTCAGTGACAGCCTAGGTACCAGCTCAGGCCCCGCTAAGTCGTGATTTTCGTAGCGGATACCGGCAAGTACGTTGGCAAAATCCCAATCAGATTCGTATTGGGCGTACAACGAATAATCATTATTTGACGCGTTATTACTGCCAAAATATCGTACCGTTGGGTCGAAAATGTAAGATTGGCTCACCTCGGCTTTCTCATAATAATAATGAGAGCCAATCAATAGGCTGCTGTTATCAGCTAATGCATACAGACCTTGTACATCGACACGAGAGCGGTTTATTTTGCGTGAAAGATCATGACCATATTGTCCTTGGCTATTCCATGGTTTTTGATTGGTGTAAGTTAATTTACTGCTTAACGCGAGCTTATCATTAAGCCGCCACTCTTTACCCAAACTAATCGCCTGATGTAAAAAACTTAACTCATTGGCTTGCGTGTAACGCTGGTTTGGCGAAAAAAATAATCCCGAGTCGCCAAACAATAGGCGGTCTTCTTGTTTTAACTTTTCATATTGCGCATTTAAATCCCAACCGTTATAGCGCAGATTCATGCTTAGGTTAGTCGGTTGCGAGTTGCTATTGTTTTGCAGGTTAAATTGATAACCGTCCAGCGCTTGCCAAGTGGCATTACTGTAATCACCATAGCCCAAACTACCAGAAAGCCCATATTCTAACTGGGAAGATTTAAGTGTAACTTCGCCCGAGTGAGTAAAACCAACAATGCCATTATGAAAACCCGATTTACCAATATCTGTCATCAGGTTTAGTTTATTGTCGCCGGTTGCTTGGTTGAGTGTGGTGACGCGGATTACAGCTAAAGCAGCTTGACCACCATATTTAACGGACCCAGGACCACGAATGATCTCTACCTGAGAGATATTACTTACAGGATAGCGATTTCCCAAAACCAGTGAGCCAAATGCCATTTCATTTTGTTCAATGCCGTCAATAATCAGTAATATTTTCGCTTCCATGCCCCAAATACCACGAAAGCTTACCGAGAATGTGCCCAAGGTATCGGTGCCAACCCAAAACCCAGGTACCTGTTTTAATAAATCTTTTAAGTAACGCGCACCAGAACTTTCAATGGTACTGCGAGTGATTAATGTTATGACACTTGGTTGTTCGTTTATGCCTTTTTTATCGTTGGAGGCGATATCAATTTCGATGTCCATTAATTCTTGAATGGATAAGGAGAAAAGGTCAGCTTCAGAGCTCAGTGTTTGTGCGTATGTTTTAAACGGTAACCCACTCAAAATAAGTAACGAAATAAAGAGCATGCAGGTCATAAGGTGATTGAAAATCATACTAAATTACAGATGAGCAGGGGATATATATAGTTTAGAAGCATTGCTATTTTTATCAACTATTTAGAGTAGCGTTTTATGCTAATTTGGTCTTTAAACGGGCAAAGTTATGCTTCAAAAGTATGGATTTAATAAGGTGAATTTAGCTTGCAAAGGGAGGAAAAGGTACTGATATTGCAAATATTTGATGGTGATGAGTTATGAGTGATTGAGTTGTTTTACTGTTCCGAGCAGATTTATGAGTGCATTTTTCTTAGCGCCTTGGGTCATGTCGTAATCGCTAATAAAGCGAGTCATATTTAAAAAGATTTGCCCACCTAGCGAATCAGAATCATCTGGCGAGGCAAAATACGCCATTGACCATTCTGGGAATAATCTATCATCAAGTGCTATTTGGTCGATAACCGTTATGACTCTGTGGCGCTTGTCCGATTTTATTTTCAAGAATAATTCATCTAATACGTTGGTTGGGCCTTCTATATATTGAACAAACTGGCCATTTTTAAAATAAAGAAAGCCGGTAATTGAGTGTTTTTGATTGGTGTTAGCAGCATTGATTAAAAGACAGTTAAGGTCTAATTCATCAAAAAATGTTGTTGCTTCACTGAGATACACTAACCCTGTAATCACGTTATGCCCTTTGTCGCTGTATATGCATAGCTTAGCGCACTTTTTACACATTACCATGCAACGAAATACATTCACTAATGCATACCAAAGCAGATGTTTTAATTTTTAAGGCGGTAGCTATTTAAGTCGATTAAATGTAAATGCTTTTCAGATGATTTAAATCAACTCAATTTTGCTTTTATGCCTCATCTTTAAATACTGTAATTAAGCTGCTTTTACCTTTTAAACTCACGTCCTTAATTTGGGTTAATGTTGTAAGGCCTGATTGCAGCGCAGTTGCTTTACTTATTAAGCTTTTAACATTAAGTTCTTTGGCCTTACGCTCTAAACGAGCGGTAATATTGACCGTATCACCAATAACGGTATAGTCCATACAGCACTCGCTGCCTATATTACCCGCAATGGCCTCACCACTATGAATGCCAATTCCCATTTCAATGGTGGGTAAATTTTCCTTACTGAACTCTTCGTTTAATTTGGTCAACGTTTGATGCATTTCACGGGATGAAAGTATCGCGTTTAAAGCATTATTCCCCTGCGCTTGTGGTGTGCCAAACACTGCCATAATGGCATCGCCAATAAACTTATCTATCATACCGTCATGTTTAAAAATAATATCTGTCATTGCAGAAAAGTAGCGATTAAGCACTTGAGTAACAACTTCAGGACGATGTTGCTCACAAAGAGGGGTAAAATGACGTATATCAGCCATTAAAACGGTAACTTCTTTACACTCGCCTCCTGGTTCAATATCAACTTTGCCACTTTCTACGGCTGACACAAGTTTTGCTGGCAAGTATCTTAGTAAACGCTCTCTGTGGCGAAGTCGAGTGTAGGTACTAGTGATATAGTGTGAAATAGACCATGTTAGCAAGCCTGAACATAAAATAATAAATTGTTCGTGCAGTTCAATCGCCATATTTGCATTGCTTTGTTCTAAGATAATGGTTGCAGTAATTAAGCAGCATACGGTTGAGTAATAAATAATGAGCTTTCCTTGCCTGAATGCACTGGTCACATTAAACAAAATCAGAACGCTGATAATCATTAGCTCAAATTCCGTTTGATTAAAGTTGAGCATGTAGTGCTTTAGATCTGCTAAGTATTCGATTTCTATCGTAATAAGTAAAATGATCAAGTAATCAAATAAAATAGAGCAATACTTTAGCCAGGCTTTATAGCTATTTTGACTGGCTAATTTATGAAAGATTAAACATATCAACAAGGTGAATGTTAAGGTGGCTAAATCAATAAAAATAAAGGTCCAATCAACACCACGGGCATAGACACTGATACCAATTTCAAAAAGAAATAGAGCGATTAATCCAATACAGCGAATGCGATTAATATGGCGCTCCATTTCCATTTCACGCTGACGGTAACAATCAGTCAGCAATGAATCAAAGCTATTATCAATATCCTTAAGCCATTTCATAAAAATACCTGTTATATAAGAATGTATTAACTATAGTTGAGATTCAAAATTTGAGTCTGCTTGTTGGTGTTTAGGATAAGGTATTTTTCTTAATATTGAGTATTTGAATTAATTGTTCGCGGTTTTGGATGTGTATCTTTAAGCTTTAATTATTAGAGCACATTGCATCATGGTTAGTGATTACGATACTAAAACTTGCGTGCAGTAAAACACTAATTTGGTTGTAATTGAGGGTTAACTATTCAGTTAACCCTTAATCAAAATTTACTCGTCAAGCAATGTTAACTTACTCGATGAATAGCCTGACACGATCTGTTTCAATTCGCTGTCTTGTTCGACATCAACTAGTAATGCGAGTGGGTGTTCCTCATTTTCTGTGAGGTTTTGGCAAATAATGTATAAATGTAGAGTATGCCACCCCACTAACCCGCTCACCCAGACAGAAAATAAACTTACTGCAATAAAAAAAGCGATGCTAAGCATCATTGTCCATTCAAATAAGTAAGTTAATGTCACGGTTGTTATTAGCAAAGAGACAAATAACAAGATCTCTGCCAAAACAATGTTTGCGAATTTATGAGTAAGCCAAACATGCCACGGGTGCTTTTGTCGTCCACAAATTTCAGAAATGTTGTCAACGTCAGAAACCGGATCTAGGGTGTTTTTTATTGCCATGAAATCGTCGTAATTTGAAGTGGTGATGAGATAGTGCATGTTGTCTCTCCAACAATCAGGTAGTTCTCTGCAATACGGTGGGAGTATACATTTGGTTCTTTTTTGTACTCTTGAAGTGATTTATTAAAAAATTTATACGCTTTTAAAAGGTAATTTAAATTTGTATTCGTCAATTGAGTGAAATTCTAACGTGCTGTTTTTAATATTTAAAATGAATTTATAAGTGCTACAAAGAGCGCTTTGACAAGCGAAAATACCACTTTCTCATTAAAGTAAAAGCTCTATTTCGGTACGGTAGGGGGTTGTTTCGAAAAACTTTTCAGCTTACACTTGTACGCTGATTGGGCGTACACGTGTAAGTTTAAATGAGTTTAATATTCAATCCCTTAACAAATTGGTTTAGTAAACAGTTCTTTCATCATAGTTCAATGGCTGGTTATCTCGAGCCTGTTATCCAATTATTTAAACCCAGTTGGCGCGACGGGTATTATCGTGCCAAAGTGCTCTCGGTAACCTTAATTGCCAATAAAACGGTAGCGCTAGAACTTAAAACAGAGTCGCGCTGGCCGACCCATCAAGCTGGACAACATATTGAATTAACGATTGATATTAACGGCCGATTAAGCACCCGAGTATTTACTATTGCCTCAAGCCCCAATCAAGCAATGCATGAAGGGGTGATTCGTTTAGTTATAAAGCAACAGGACGCTGGGTTATTTACCCCGTTTTTGTCACGTTTAACTGTTAACGCTTGGGTTAATATTTCCAAACCGAAAGGAACGTTTTTATTACCTCAGTCTAACGCTGTTAGCTTATTTGCAGCAGGCACAGGTATTACGCCTTTTATTGCAATGTTGCATCAAGCACTCCATGAGGTGGCTCAGCCAATTCATTTGTTTTATTACGCGAAACCAAATGCCCATTTACTCGTGGCGGAGCTTGAGAGCTTAAGCAATCGTTTACCAAATTTTACTTTTACCCTACTGAGCCGAAGTATTGATGGTGATGTTGTTAAAAAATTACCTGATTGCCATAACACGCATTGGATGGTGTGCGGCCCTAATGATTTTCATAAAACGATTCGCGACTACGCACTAATGCATCAGCAAAGCTTGAGCAGTGAACATTTTTCACTGGTTGATTTGCATTCAACTGGAGATGAAAAAGCGCATTTTCAAGTGGATCATGGTGGTATTAAATTCAGTGCCGACAATCAACAACCCCTATTGGCGCAGTTTCAAGCAAACAACATTAATGTGCCTTATGGCTGTGGCATGGGCATTTGCCATCAATGCCAGTGTGTAAAGAAAAAGGGGGTAGTGCGTGATATACGCACCGGTAAGTTATCCGATTACGGAGAGGAACTAATTCAATTATGCGTATCGCAAGTCGTGTCAGATGTGGAGTTTAAGGCTTGAACACAGTAGCAGAACCTAATTATGATTTACTCGCTCAACAGTTAAATGAAATCCAAGCAACAACGATGGCGAAAGTGGGTGAGCAAGACGCAAACTACATTCGTCGTGTAATTGTGATGCAGCGAATTTTGGAATGGTCAGGTCGTATTTTATTGGTGCTAGGCTTTGTTTCACCGTGGCTTTGGCTTGTCGGTGTATTGGCACTCGCGACTGCAAAAATTCTCGACAATATGGAAATAGGTCACAATGTGATGCATGGCCAGTATGACTGGATGAACGATAAGCACATTAATTCCAAAGCGTATGAGTGGGACATTGCCTGCGACGGTAAAAGTTGGAATCGGGTACATAATTTTGAGCACCATACTTACACCAATATTATCGGTAAAGATCGCGACTTCGGTTATGGCTTACTGCGTTTATCAAACGATTTTCGTTGGCGTGTAAAAAACCTTTGGCAATTTTTCACATACTTAAACCTCAGCGTGCTATTCCAATGGGGGGTGTCTTACCATGAACTCGCTGCTGAGCGTGTGTTTTTTGGGAAGAAAAAAGACAACCGCGACTATAAAGTGCCGCACAGTGAATTAAAAACACGTTTTTTTAGCAAAGGCGCTCGCCAATTAATTAAAGACTACCTGATTTTTCCATTGTTAGCGGGTCCATTCTTTTTATGGGTATTAATAGGTAATCTAATTGCCAACTTGTTACGTAATCTATGGACATCAACCATTATATTTTGTGGTCATTTTACTGGTGATGTAAAAACATTCAGTGAAAAAGAATGTGAAAACGAGACGAAAGGGCAGTGGTATTACCGCCAGGCGTTGGGTTCTTCCAATATCAAAGGCAGCAATTGGTTTCATGTATTAACAGGACATTTGAGTTTTCAAATTGAACATCATCTATTTCCTGATATGCCAGCTAAGCGCTACCGTGAAATTGCGCCTAAAGTACAACAGGTATTTCTCGAACACGGCATTCAATACAATACAGGCAGCTTTTTAAAGCAATATAGCTCAGTGGTTAAACGTATACTGCGCTACTCGTTGCCTTAATCGGCTACTTGAACAAGTTCCTTAACATAATGTGCCCGGTTATTGTCTGCCAACAATTGCTTGGGCACATTATTTTTATCTCACTTATAACGGCTTTCATCGTGTTTTATAAAAAACAACGACTGTGTTTGATAAACTAACCATGTTGTTTGAATAACGATATGGCACTGGTTACAAAAAGGCTTTTATTGGTGCTCGTTTACATTTTTTTACAAAGCATTTAGCGCTAATTGTGTCATATTTTTGTAAATGAAATGTTTTATAGCGCGAAAATTACGCTTTTTGAGTGCTTTTTAGTTATTTTATATTGATCCTATATTTCATTTTGTAATTACTTATATCTTTAAGTGATAGTTTAGGTTCTAACTTTTCTCTTCAATGTTAATGGTTTTTTTAACGTTTAATTTTTCTTTTATTAACCTTGTCCCGAAAGTTGTTATCAGCCTTTTTTATTAGCAAACTAATTTATTTTCTGTATACATTATATATCCGCACCTTTTCTAAGGATTTCCCTGCCAAATCTTGCACGTTTACAGCAAACACGATTTTTGAGCAATTTGCTCATTTTTGAATCTGTAATCATCTGTAATCACAATTTATGTAAGCGCTATCATTTTTTGTTTTCTGTAAAAAAAATGTTGTAAATGTTTAATTCAATTGTGTTTTTAGAAATTTGATTTTCACCCGCTCGCTCATCACAATGCATCGCCTTGGGGAATGAATGAGGTACAGGTTTGTTAATAAAAAAAGCAGCGAGACGTTTTGAAGCAGCGTTAAAAAGCTATGAAAATGACAGCGTTAGTATTGATGTGGATGTCATCAATCATGACGAACTAACCATAAAATGCTTCTTATACTCCGGACTTCACTATTGTGTCATGGTGCAGTTTGATGAGGACTTTTGTTTGAATGCGCTAAATATAGAACATTCGAATCAAGGGGTGCATATACCGTCTGAAACGCAAAAACAGCAATTTTCAGCCTGTTTATCTCGCGTAATTAAAGAGGGGATGCACTATGCCAAATGCTGAAATTTATGGTGCCGGAATGTCTGTTTCTGAATTTGCACTGCATACACAAGCGTTAATGGAGCGCTTATTTGATGAAGATTACTCACAAGTGGTGTTATCTCGTCAAACGCATTTTGAAGCACAACTAAACGTATTTTATCACAGGCATAAAGTACTCAAGCTTATGATTAATAGCAAAGAAGTGAGTTTGAGCCATTGTGAAAAGCTATGTGATAGCAAGATCAAAAAACTAGTGCAATTTTTACGCGGAACAGAAAAAAATTTTTGGTTCTCGCGCTCGGTTTTTTATACCAATGAAAAACTGGTTGAGACATTCAGTGTTTTAAATTCACCCGCGATTGGCGTTATTAAGGGACAGCATTATGCATAAAGTAAGTCTGTCGTTTAATCAGCACCAATGCCAAGAGCTGACGCCAATGCAAACAAAAATAATGTATCAGCTGGTGATTAATACGATTACACAACAATACGGTGAAGATCGCGTAAACCAAATTATCGATGCCTTTAATGGCGACTATTTTTCAATTTTAAAATGCGGCATTTCACTGCTCGCAAGTGAGAAATACAATGCAAAATAACATGGTAAATAAACTAACAGACGTTGCGAAGAGTGCAGACCTATATATTGCCGAGCAAGGGCAGCATGGTCGTGTTCAGTCTGAAAAAAGTAAAGTGATGGATCACATTCTGAAATTAATGGAAATTGATGCACAAATCCGCCTCGCTAATCAGCTTGAGCAATTTGCATCGACCCTTAAATCAGACGTTGATTAAAGTTTCCCTGTTCAAAACAGGATCCCCCAGCCAAAGCCTCAACTGAGGCTTTTTTTAGGTATAGACATGAAAGTATTAATTGTAGGTGCAGGGATTGCCGGTTTATTGATGTATCGCGAGTTGCAACGTCAAGAAATTGAAGCTGATATTATTGAAAAGCAGTTAAGTTTAAATACCCTAGGTGCGGGTATTTGTTTACCAGGTAATGCGATGCAGCAGCTTGAGGTTTTGGGTTTAAAACAGGCTATTTTAGCCAAAGCTCACCAAGTTCACGAAGTTCGCTTTGAAACCCAGCAACGGGAAGTGTTAGCAAAAGCTAGCCTAAACGAGGGTATTTTAGCCAGCCAGCCCTTTGTGGCGTTAACGCGTAAAGATCTGATTGAAACGCTTGCTGAAGGTATTTTAGATCACATTCAGTTTAGTCGCTCAGTCATTGATGTGCGCAAACACAAAAGCGCGCAATCTGTACGTTTTAATGATGGTGCTGTGGTTGATTATGATCTAGTTATTGGTGCCGATGGCATCAACTCAAGTGTTCGAGAGCTGCTTTTTGCTGAGCCAGAACTTACTGACTTAGGCGTGACACAGTGGCGCTTTTTAGTGAATATGCCAACGGATAATTTGCAACCTAGTTATCTTGTTGGCAATACCGATGCATTTATGTTTTATCCAATTAGCAAAAACAAAGTGTACTGTTATGGTCAGGCAGATAACCAGTATATTAAAGCACTTTACAACGACCCGAAAAAAAGCATTTGTGAAGTGTTTGCCGATTATCATCCAACCGTTTTGCATGCAATTGAATCAGCAAAAATGATACACCAAGGCAGTTTAAAATCGGTCATGTCGAAACAAGTATATACCGATCGATGTGTACTGATTGGTGACGCGTTGCATGGTTGTCCCCCGAGTTTACAGCAAGGCGTAGCACAATCGTTAAGCGACGTGCTCACGTTATCTCGTTGCTTACAAAATGCCTATAGCATCGATGTGGCATTAGCCGACTTTAAAGCGAAACGTCTAAAACAAATCACTTGGGTCGTTTCTGAATCAAATAAAGTTATTCGTCTTGCCAAACTGGGCAAATCCCGTTTTGGGCGTTTTATTCGCAATTCACTTATTCGCTTACAAGGGCCGCAAAATGTAAAAGCGTGGCGCAAACTGATGACTGAACTGGAGGCTGACAAATGCAACTAAATACATTACTAGACACATACCAAGGTCAGCTATTGGATGAGCAAGATCTGTCGTTTTATGAACGTTGGGCGATGGATTATTTTCATGATGATCAGTTAGTGAGCGACCCTTATTTATCGATCACCCTTGATTTGCCTTTAGCAAAAGCAAGAGAGACATATCAGCGTTATTATCAGTCGGCAGAAGGTGCTTCATTCCAAGGATTTTTGATTTGGTGTTTGGCAAAAGCGCTGAAAAGTGAATGGATTTTCTCCACCCGAAATATTAACGGAAAATGGTACCGTTTTGACAATCTACCAATCTTTTGCCCGATTGCAGTGGGTGGCGATCTGCGCTTTAAAGATGTGATTTTAGAAAATGTAACGTCATTATCTTGGTCAGAGTTTGCGCGTTATTACCGTCAATCAGTAGATTGCAATGACGCAAAGTTAGAAGTGCTGTCGCAAGAAGTGTGGGCACTGTGTCCATTTATTGGCAACTTACCAAATATGGCGTTTTCGTCGTTTCAAATTCACCGTAATAAGTTAAAAACCGGACGTCCGTTATTTTATTTTGGTCAACGTAAAATCATAAATGGCGAACCGTTTGTGCCGCTTAGCATCAGCTTTGATCATGCAAACAGTGACCCGTTTGTGCTTGATAAACTGTTAGCACGGTTTAAGACACTTGCGACAAGTGTAAGCGAATAACATAGCACCCAAGGGTGCTCTTTTATTGTCTGAGCTACTACAAAATAAAATCATAGTATTGAAATATCTATTCATAGCTGAGTACTTAATTATCTGATAAAAATATTAAAGGACGGGGCGCGATTACTGCCTTTTTTAAAAAACAGATTCGGTAGCAAGGATGAGATACGCACTACCTTATTTTGCATTACTTGTTTTAGTGGGATGCACGTCAGTGGAAAAGCTGACTATTCACCTTCATACAAACTCGCTCAGCGATAAAAAAATAAGTGTCGTCAAACAAGCATTTGAGGCAAAGGGCTATCGAGTTGTTTATGGCGAACAGGACTTTTCGCATTTTCTGATCACCCCGCTTATTGTGGCGCCAAAAGAAATGGACGCAGAGTCTTTGCGAATTCAACAGCTTATTGTTGAGTTTTTGGGTGATTTCCCAATGATTAAACAGGGGGGATTTAAGAATCATAGATATTCAGGCAAGCAAATTGGCGTGTATTTAAAAGGCGACTCTTAAAGCTATATGCAAAGCCCATACTTTTGCTGGCATTTCTCTGATTGCTTACTTATTAAACCATCCTAATACCTGCCTCGTATTACATCAGAATGACAACGCTTGGAGGTTGCTGATGTTTTGTGCTGATTGTGAAAGAATCGAAAATTATTTATTCCCAGAAACAACGTTCTGGCTGTTTTTACCCACTTTTGAAAGCGTAAATAAAGCGATTATTTTTTGTGGCAATGGCAATTATCCTGCAGCACAAACAGAGTCACATTGCATTAATGTGAAAGTAAAAAAAGATCAAGTGAATCGCTTTTTATTGGGACTTTTTGGTGAATTTGAACCGAATGAACTTAACGCCACAAAAATTACCACCACAGAGGGCGGTGAGCCGACATTAAGCGATATTGGTCGTATCGTGCCAGCAAGTGTGCTTATTAACCGCCTAAATAGTGAGTGGATTATTCAATCGATTGAAAATGACCAATATGAAACCCATTTTCAACCCATTTTTGAAATAGATGAAAATGGTGAAACGCGTCCTTTTTCTTATGAGGGGTTGTTTCGCATTAAAGACGAGTTCAACAATATTGTGCCTCCGTCTCATGCGTTTAAATTAGCTGAGGGATCTGATTTATTGTTTTCGCTTGATTTGATAGCGCGCCGCTCGGCGGTAGCGCATTTTAAAAAGTCAGGGCTGCAAGGAAAATTATTTATTAACTTCAATCCTTCAAGCATCTACGATCCATCATACTGTTTACGGGCAACGGCTTCGGCCATTAACGCGCTGGGTATTCGCCCTGAAGATGTGGTGTTTGAAATTACGGAAACAACCACTGCAACCGATGAATCGGTAATGCGTGGAATATTAAACTTTTATCGCAATGCAGGTTTTGGTGTGGCATTAGACGACATAGGTTCTGGCTGGTCGGGGCTGAATATGTTGCACAAATACCGCCCAGACTACGTAAAAATCGATATGGATTTAGTGCGTGATTTACATCGCGACCCATATAAACAAACCATCGTTAAGCATTTAATTCAACTTGCCCATGATAATGGGGCAAAAGTGATTGCAGAAGGTATTGAAAGCCAAGAAGAATTAGCTATTTTGCAGCGCTATCGTGCGGATTATTATCAAGGATTCTTACTAGCTAAACCAAAGCTGTATCACTCAGAATTGAGCCAAGAAGCGCAATCGCACATAGATGATACCCTGAAAGGCATTAATTAGGGCGCTTTCTAATCGCTTTATAGAAGTATTAAAGATAAGTCGCTCTCGGCCTTAGTTAAGTTATATACTGATGCAAATAGTGTTTTTTCGTGAAATCACAAGGATTATTATGCGCTATAGCCGATTACTCATTTCTTTTTTAATGTCGTTCATATGGTTGTTAGTTGCCACAGGCTGCGGAGATAGCTATCAAGAGCTTGTTGAGCGCGAAGCAGAGCAGCAAAAAAGCTGGCCATCGTGGCCGGAATTTGAAGTGGCTGTACCAAAGCCCGAGTGGTGGCATTCGGTGCCAATTAAGTATTTGGATCCAATGAATTATACGCCCGAGGAAATGAAAGCGTATCATGATAAAAATACCGGCATCGATAAATACAAACGTGACTTTAAAGTACTTTACGCCCGAATGTTGAAAAATCGTGGCAATGATGTGCAAGAGATGGCGGGCTTTTTAGGGCGCGGCACAGTGCGTGAATTTAACCCTTTATATGCGTTTTATATCTCAAATTACATGGATGAGACCTGGCAAAGTGAACATTGTGGTCAATGTAATGACGCAAATGCAGCGATAAATATTGGTACACAATGGCTTTATCGATTAATTGAAGATGGTGAATACGGGCGAGCTCAACAAGTCATTGCTCAGCTTTTCAAATTAAAATACGCCCGCGCTATACCTATGCAGCGCTATTATTTAATTCGATCTTACCGACACTTATTGCTTAAAACCCAAAGTCGCGACGAGGCTTATGCTATTTTAAAGCCTTACATTGTGAATAATATAACGCTAGCAGAACACGCCAATGATCAAAACATGATGCAACGTTGGATGAATTTATAATAATGCACGCAATTTATCTGAACCATTATCAGTAAAAGGAACACTTTGAAATTTAAACTTGCCAGCTTAATACATGCACTATATGCCTTGATCGGATTAAGCATTGTTATTTTTTATGAGCTTGAACACATAAAAAGCATTGTTTTTAGCTGTTTACTGTATGTGTTAATTCCATTATATGGCGCTTACGGATGTTATGTTGCTAATGCAAAAGCACTTGTGGTTTCAATACTCTTTTTTATTAGTCAAAGTGTTAGGCATGTTTGCAATAAAAATGTGTTGCCACACATCGCACCGATTTCAATTTCATTTCCTTTTGGTGACTTTGCAAGTGGAAATGGGTATTTGATTGATTTGTTTGCACTCATTATGGCATTTTATGTAGGCTATTTGTTGGTGAATGTGTTATCTTCAAATAGAGTACATAAACAGGATTCGGCATAAGCAAAATGGCTATGCCAAAATATTGATATTGACGTTAATAAGGACATTTACACATGAATATTAATGGCACACTGATTGGTGAATTAATTTTTTATTCGCTTATTCTTTTTGTTCCGCTTGTTGGTTTCTTGAGCTTTTATTTAGGTAAACGTAAAACCACTTCGCCTAAAGTGATTGCGCTAGTTGGCGCTGTGCTTTCAATTGTGCCACCACTTGGTTTGATTTACCTAGGTGCATTGGCGCTAAAAGAAGATATAAAACAGCCTAACTTGGACAAGTTGGCTGAAAAGGCTGCTTAGTGCTTAACAACACTAGGGGTCGTTTCTAAAAAACTGCACTAGTGAGTAATTTCGTTATCAATAGACCTTTACTTAGTGCACTTTTTAATAAAAACCTTGGCTTTATAGCCATAAAAATGGGTAAGCCCTAACGGACTTACCCCAATTTATTTTACTTGCCTGCTAATTTTGCACGAGCGCTGTGCAGCTTTTTGTAGCTTTCGATTAAGCGCAGGTGCTTATCTAGGCCTTCTAGCTGTGAGTTAGTTGGTGTTAAACCATAAAAACGCACATCGCCATTAATTGAGCCAATAATCGCATTCATTACTTCTTCGCCAAACATGCGCGTGAAGTTATGCTGGTAGTCTTCAAACTCAAGCTCGTCATCAAGTGCTACTTGCAGTGTTGCGTGCAGCGCTTGGTAGAATAGGCCGCGTTCAACGGTGTTATCGTTGTACTGTAAGAAGCTTTCAACGAGGTTGTTTACTTCTTCTAAATCGCCTAATGCTAAGTAAATTAATAGCTTAAGCTCTAGAATAGTAAGCTGACCCCACACTGTGTTTTCATCAAATTCAATACCAATTAGGGTAATGATATCAATGTAGTTATCGAGCTCGCTCTCTTCTAAACGATTAACTAAATCAGCTAGTTCATCGTCAGACAGTGAATGTAGGTTTAAAATATCGTCGCGGTATAAAAGGGCTTTATTGGTGTTATCCCAAATTAAGTCTTCTGCTGGGTAAACCTCAGAATAACCCGGTACTAAAATACGGCATGCGGTACCAAGGCCAGTAAATTCAGCAACATATGCTTCTTTACCGATGTCTTCTAAAATACCGAATAGGGCATCGCACTCTTCTTGGTTAGTGCCAGAGAAATCCCATTCAACAAACTCGTAATCATACTTGGCACTAAAGAAACGCCAAGAAATGGTGCCTGTTGAATCAATAAAGTGTTCAACAAAGTTTTCTGGCTCTTGTACTGCCATTGAGTTAAAAGTTGGCTTAGGTACATCGTTTAAGCCTTCAAAACTGCGGCCTTGTAATAGCTCAGTAAGGCTTCGCTCAAGCGCTACTTCAAAACTTGGGTGCGCACCAAATGATGCAAATACGCCGCCCGTTTTCGGGTTCATTAAGGTAACACACATTACTGGGAACTGGCCGCCAAGTGAGGCATCTTTAATGACGACAGGGAAGCCTTGTTCTTCTAGCCCTTTAATACCCGCAACTATGCTTGGGTATTTATTCAGTACGTCTTCTGGTACATCTGGTAATACAATTTCTTGCTCGATGATTTGGCGTTTTACCGCGCGCTCAAAAATCTCCGATAAACACTGTACTTTGGCCTCGGCAAGGTTGTTACCCGCGCTCATACCGTTACTTAAAAATAAGTTTTCAATCAGATTTGACGGGAAATAAACCGTTTCGCCGTCTGAATGACGGGTATACGGAATTGAACAAATACCGCGCTCAACATTTCCTGAGTTAGTGTCAATCAGGTTAGAACCACGCAGCTCTTGCTCTGGGTCGTAAATATCTAGCGTGTAGTCGTCTAAAATCTCGTTTGGTAGCTCGTCTTCTGGGCCTGGCTTAAACCACTTTTCATTTGGGTAATGGACAAAATCGCTATTGGCAATTTCTTCACCAAAGAACTGATCGTTATAGAAAAAGTTACAGTTTAAACGCTCAATAAATTCGCCAAGTGCCGAGCACAGCGCGCTTTCTTTGCTTGCGCCTTTACCATTGGTAAAACACATTGGTGATGCTGCATCGCGAATATGAAGCGACCATACGTTTGGCACAATGTTACGCCACGATGAGATTTCAATTTTCATACCCAAGTCTTCTAAAATCTTGGTCATGTTTTGAATGGTTTGCTCAAGCGGTAAGTCTTTACCTAAAATCATGGTATTGGTGTCGCCCTCAGGCTGACCCATTAACATGGCTTGTGCGTCTTCATCGAGGTTTTCAACCGCTTCTACAACAAACTCTGGGCCTGTTTGAATTACCTTTTTAACGGTACAACGGTCGATTGAACGTAAAATACCTTCACGGTCTTTGTCAGAAATGCTCTCTGGCAGCTCTACCTGAATTTTAAAAATTTGGTTGTAACGGTTTTCAGGGTCAACAATATTGTTTTGCGACAGGCGAATATCGTTCGTTGGAATATCGCGCGCGTTACAGTACACCTTTACAAAATACGCCGCACACAGCGCAGATGAGGCAAGAAAATAATCGAATGGACCAGGTGCGCTACCATCGCCTTTATAGCGAATAGGCTGATCGGCAATAACGTTAAAGTCGTCAAACAGCGCTTCTAAGCGCAAGTTATCAAGATAATTTACTTTGATTTCCATGAATTAGGTTCCAAGTGTGTCGCCGCGAATAGGTGGTTGCAGCAAGGCAAACATAATGGCTGTAATTATCCGCTTTTTTAGCGCTTAATTCACTAAAATCGGAAAATAAATACTTTTTTCCCAATTAAAGCTTATCTATTGCCACATTTGGTGACTTATTTAAGCGAGTGAATTAAGCAAGTGAATAATGTATTTGCTGTGAAAAGCAAAGAACAAACAAAGTAAATAGGGCGAGCGGGTGAGAACGCGATATGTTCCTACATCCTTGCTAGCCCTTTTTCACAAAGTGACAAAACACAAACTCTTGTGTTGTACCAAACGGCGTTTTATGGGTTTCATGGCGTTGTTCTTTAAGTGCAAAATGCTCACCAAGTTCGGCGTGTAAGCTTTCTGCACTGTAACGCACAATAGGCAAGCCGCTGCACTTTTCTGGGCCATTTTCTGCAAATGTGGCAATAATAATGTGGCCATGTGGTTTTACCGCATGCATTACGTTTTTAATATAAGCGCTGCGCTCTTTAGGTGTTGTTAAAAAGTGAAATACCGCACGATCATGCCATACATCAAATTGCTGTTTGGGCAGTGTTACGTCTGTTATATCCGCTTCAATCCAGTTTACATTTGCTGAATTTTCGCCAATGCGCTGTTTAGCCGTTGCAAGGGCAGCACCAGATAGATCAAGCACCGATAAATTTGTATGCCCATTTAACAGCAGGTCATCAACTAAAGTGGACGCACCGCCACCTACATCAATAATGGCAGCACTTTTTTCACAATTTAAACGGTTTATAAATTCTATTGAGGTCACCGCATGGGGCTGAAACCAACTCACCGCACTTGATGCTTTAGTAGTGTAAACCGTTTCCCAATGTGATTTCTTGTGCATGGTGTTTCCTGAGAGTTACATCTAGAGAAAAAACAGAATAGTCAGCGTTTTTAAGTGCGTTTGAATGATTTGTAGATTTAAGCCCCTAATTCATATTTTTGACCTTGATATGTAGATTCCAAAAGCTGAATAACCCTTGTCCACTCACTCCCTTCTTTTAAGGCCAAATGCTTCAATAAACATGGGAAATTGTACTCATCCATAATTGACTTAAAATCGTTAAACTGTTCAGCCAAAATGACACCATCAATAAATGAATACCAATCATTAGTTGAATTGCTAGCCATTACGGACTTAAATACTGTAGGTTCAAGTAGTAATTTATGCTGAGATAGTTTATTTAATATTTTCCAACGATCTACTCTCGATTCATTAGCTTTCCATGCCATATCAAAAGCATTTAATACTGTTTTCTTATCTCTGTTATTATTTTTTGCTGCAATAACGAAAAAACCTTCCCAACAAACCTCGCTTTCGCCTCTTGCCATCGCTTTTTCAATAGTATCGATGTCTAAGTTACTAACTTTTTCCCCGCCTGATATAAACAATCTTTTTTGATGCACTAGTCTTTTCATGTATTCTGATGAATGTGCATAATACTCCATAAGATTTTCATATAACTCATAGAATTCAGCTTTACATATCGAGCGAATAAATTCGTGAATGTAATAAATAGATAAAAAGCCTTCATTGATTAGTGAGCTTATCATCTCATCTAATTTTTTGGGGTTATTTGAAGTATGTAGAGTTCTAGCAATGTAATAAGATGTTAAATATTCAACAAATTTCATGTGTCGGAATCTTAACATTCTGGTGTTAGCTGTATCTCTAACAATAATTTGCTCAGAAATTAAGTTTTTAACAATTAAATCAGACACTTCTGAAAGTGATGAATAGTCATTTCTAATTATTGAGATAACTTTATCATAAGAAACTTCATTCTTGCAGCTCTTTGCAATAAATGCAGAAATGCTTGAACATAATGCCATAAGAATATTTGGATAAAATCCAGAGATAGGTCTTTTATGTATATCGTCTTTTTTTCTATCAAAGAATAACTTTAAAACAGTATCATCCATTACATCATCAATATAAACATCACCCTCATATTCATGTGCTTCTGAGAAAATCTGTAAATTGAATGGGTGTGAAAGAATATCTAAATGTTGTTTATTAAGCTTTGTTTTTATATTGTAATTAAAACTATTAGAATATTTATTAAGAGCTAATATAGTTTCTTCATAGTTAAAATATGAAAATCTCTTTTTTAAGTTATGCTTTTCCAAGCCTTCGAAGGTCGACTCCCAATCCCTCCAAAAATCCTCTCTAATAGTAAAAACCAACATTATTGGGTAGCACAATAACCCTCTTAACTTAGCTTTGTTATTTAGCTCTTCAATGCCTTTAATAAGTGCCATTACTTCTTTACGTTTTTGCGCATTTGCCAGAGATTCATCTAACGAATCGATAACAAAAACTATTGGCTTATCAACGTATAACAAACTTTCAAGCCCGTTACTATCATCAATATCTAAGAGACGATCAATAAAGCAATCAATATCATTTTGTAGAGCTGCCTTTACTGAGCCAAAATAGTTATCATTATCAAGCGACAAGTTTACTGATAGTGTTGTTTTTCCCGCTCCAGAAAGATCTCTTACTAAAGTAATTTGTTTAGGCTTTCCTCTATCTGATGAATACAGCTTTCCATCATGTGTATGAGATTTAACATTAGAATTTAATTTGCTCGGTTTTAGTAGGTTAATGAATGAGGCTAGATTTTCATCTACCTTTCTCTCAACATAAACGTTTTCATGATGAGAAATTTTGTGTCTACGTAAAAAAACGGAAGACTCTTTTGTACATATCGCATGTATTTTTAAGTTAATCTCATCACGACTAAATACCCAATCCTTAATCTTATCTAGATCATCAGATATAGGTTTAAATTTTGACCGAGCTTGGAAAACAGAATATCTAATATAGTCACTAATACGTATATTGCTTTCAAACAATTTAATCCATACTGCACCAGCAATAACTATTGTAGTAAACCCTTCCTTATTTAACATTTCTGCACTACGTAACACTTCGTCATTAACGTCATAAAGAGAGCAAAAGAGCCCTATACATTGCCCTTTTCTTTTTCTGATTTTTAGTTCAAAGTCCTCCCAGTCATGTGAACCTGCGGTTATCACCTTTTTTTTTGCTTTAGCTTCAACTAAAAAATGCCAAGAATTCCATTCAAAAAAAGCATCTAGTTGTTCTGAGGACGTAGATGCTGTAATTGGTGGTCTATATGACCAAGGTAAAATTTCCCTTAATGATTGCTCAAACATGTAGCCACGCTTAGGGGCATCACTTTCTTGTTTTAGTTGCAATATTTCCTTATACGACACAAGTTTTCCTTTAAGTTTAATTCCAGCCTATGGGCAAATTGAGTGGGTTGAACCTAAGCGAAGTTAATAGCCCGCGAAAAGTAGCTCCAGTGTGTATTTAAGCGACATAAAGCGCTTGTTAAAGCAATGAAACCCGTTCTTGAATAAAGCTGGCCAACTCTTGAGGCGAATGATGTCTACCATCTATATCAATAGGGTCAGAGTCATTGATTTTTTAGTTACTGACCCTATTAGTAAATTTGCCCAGAATAACCCGGCCAAGTGTTATGGTTTATTTGGTCATGCAGCTACTAAATTCATCCATATCCAGTTGATTTAAAGCTGGATATGCAATCGCTGCACATTTACCAAATGTATTCGCTGCAAGCTGCGCTTCTTTTTGAGTTAATTTTTCAGGTAGGCCTGATAGCTTAGAACTGACACAATGGGGTAAAACAACTTGTTTCATTTGCGACTGGCATAACGAATTGGAATCACCAGTGCATTTTAAAAACTTTTGGTTCGAACATAACGCATTAGTAATTTTTACTTTTCCATCTGCAATAAAAGCTTCTTTAGACGTATCTTTTGCGTAGGCATTACTTCCCAATAAAGTAATGATGAAAAGCATTGTGAGTTTCTTCATGTTCTTATTCTCCTTAATTTGAACTTTTGTTTTTTAGCTACAATTGTTTTGGTATTTTTCTGAGTAAGATAGTTCTAAGTCTTTATTTCTATTGACTTACGACTACCGTACCTGCGATTTTGTCATGCCAGCCTTGTTTTTTTGCATCAAAAGCGACCCAAATAAAACCTAAGCCAATGGGTAATGAAGAAATGTAGTAGCCAACATAACGAATAATTGATTGTTGAGTAGATGGCGCATTGCCCGTTTCAGCATCTACTACTTTGGCTTTTAAGACCATTTTTCCAGGCGTTGCCGATTTATAAACCCAAAAAAGAACAGTCGCGACTAGTGGTAAAACCCAACTAATAAGAAAATCGGGCAGTCCAATTATGAATTGATCTGTTTCCCAATACTCATTGCCATAGATTGAATAAAGTAACGGGGAAGTAATCATTATGACTAAGATTGTGTCAATAATTGAGGCGCCAAAACGTGCCCAAAAACCGACATAGTGGTGTTGTGATTCGGAAGTTTCCATTTCTGTACTGCTCATTATAAAATCCATTTTTTGGTAAGTATTTCAAATACATTAAGAATGTTTTATTCAATAATTTCAGTAGATTACCATCATACTGTTACACTAACAATGTAAAGTATTTATAAAACGTATCTTAGGCAAAAAAATCCACTATTCGTTTGCCTTTAAATGTTTATTCAGTATTTTTCGCTGCCATATCTGGCGCTTTTATAACAAAACCCCGTTCTCTATCGCCATCAAACCCTACTGCGCTATACACTTTGTGGGCACCATTAAGCTTTGCGCCAGAAAGCAGCATGACTTTGTAGCAGTGTAACTGCCATGCTAAATCAATTGCATAGCTGAGCACTTGTTGGCTTAATCCTTGGCGGCGAAAATCAAGGCGCGTTACAACATGTTCAATTAAGCCAAACGGGCGAGCGCCAACGGCAATACTTAAATTGATACTGAGCGCGCAGGTGGCTGCGAGCGTGCCATTAATATCAGCAACCACAATATGGGTTCTGTCATCATTGATCATTTGCTGCCAGCGCTCAACGGCAAGTGCGTGAGGCAATGTTGGGTCGTTTGATCGTAATTCGTTATAGAGTTTTAAAATGCCGTCTAAATCGTCCTTGTTAGCGAGTCGGATCATGGTATTTCCTTATTTGCTTACTCTATTGGGGTTACTTTATTTTGATTGCTTTTGTGTGCGTTTAAACCAACGGATTTGTTCACTTTGGTCGCGCGTGGGGGTGCCGCCATTGTCTTTTAATGTTTGCGCGTTTTGTGCCAGCATGCGCTCGGTGTTGAGCTCAATTTTCTCAAGCACTGTCATCAGTAGTGTTTGCTCTTCATCACTAATGCCATCGAGCACATCTTCGCAACGTTTGGCCATGTAGCTAGCAATATTCTGATAAATGGGTGTGCCAGCTTCGCTTAATTCAACAAATTTACTGCGGCTGGTGGAATGGTCGTTGGCGGCTTGAATAAGCCCTTCTTTTAATAGCCCATTGATTGCACGCGTAACTGAGTACGGGTCGAGCCGTGTTTGGTAAGCAATATCAGCCGCATTAATTGGACCGTACGAGCCAATATTTAACAGTACGCGAATGGCGCGTGTATCTAAGTGAGTGATGTGTTTTACGTTGGCGTCTCTATCGAGTGCGAGCAAGTTACTTGCGGTGGCAATACGGTAAGGCACTTGTTGATATAAATCTAATGCCTTGTCTAACTTTTTAGAAAGTTTAAAAGAGGTTTGTCGTTTATTGGCTGTCATGTGCTTTGTTATTTTTTTAATTTCGCGAGCGATTTAAAAGCAAAATACCATATTTACCTTTGCCACACACCGATAATTAAATGTGCCTAAAAACTAGACATAGGTTGATGGCTTGATTATATTTATGTTGCATATGCAACATAAATATAATCAACAGGAGATAAGCATGGCGTTAGTTACCCCTTTATCACAAGACCACGACAGCGAAGTGGCAGAACTTGCAAAGTTTTTTAATGAAACCTTAGGCTTTTGCCCTAATAGCGTATTAACCATGCAAATTCGCCCGGAAATTGCCCGTGCATTTATTAGTTTAAATAAAGCCGTAATGGCAAATGAAGGGCGCGTTACAGCAGAGCAAAAGCGTTTAATTGGTTATATCACCAGCGCCAATACAGGATGCCGTTATTGTGAAGCGCATACTATTTTGGCGGCTGAACGTTATGGCGGCAGTGAAGAGCGTTTAAAGCATATTTGGCAATTTAGAACATCGGATTTATACAGTGATGCTGAAAAAGCAGCATTTGAATTTGCGCTGGCAGCATCTAGTGTGCCGAATGCAGTTAATGATGAGATTGCGGCTAATTTAAAAGAACACTGGAATGATGGCGAAGTGGTTGAGATTTTGGGTGTAATATCACTGTTTGGTTACTTGAACCGCTGGAATGACAGCATGGGGACCACCATGGAAGACGGCGCTGTTGCTGCGGGCAAAGAGCACCTAACACATAACGGCTGGCAAGTAGGTAAGCACCAATAACTCGTTAAGGTTTAAGTGCAAATTTTACAGCGGCATCCGCGTGAATAGCAGTGGTATCGTAAAGCGGTATATCGGTATCGTTTTGCGATACCAACAAGGCGATTTCAGTGCAGCCTAAAATGATCGCTTGTGCACCTTGGCGATAAAGTTTGTTAATAATGTTTAGGTAGCGCTCTTTTGACTGCGCATTAATTTCGCCTAAGCAAAGTTCGTTATAAATAACACGGTGCACATACGCGCGGTCATCTTCATTAGGTACTAATACTTGAATACCAAATTTTTCAGTAAGACGGTTTTTATAAAACCCTTGCTCCATAGTAAACCCAGTACCCAATAGGCCCACACAAGATACACCATCATTAATTAAATGGGCAGCTGTGGCATCGGCAATGTGCAATAGGGGGATGTGAATTTGCTGTTCAATTTGGTGTGCGACTTTATGCATGGTGTTGGTGCAAATAAGTAAACAATTGGCACCTGCGGCTTCTAAATCTTTTGCGGATTTACTGAGCATATCGCCCATTTGTTGCCACTCACCTGCACGTTGCAGTTTTTCGATATGATCAAAATTAACACTGTAAAGCAAAATTTGTGCGCTATTTAAGCCGCCAAGTTCCGCTTTAACACCTTGGTTTATTGCTTTGTAATAGTTGAGTGTTGACTCCCAACTCATACCACCTAAAAGGCCTATGGTTTTCATCGTATTACCAGTACTCAGCTTGGTTTAGAGGTGCAACACAGCTTATTTCACCAACCAGTTCACTGAGCGCCTTACCCGTTAAAGAAACAGCCTGCCAACCGTGTGGGAAAGACAGCGCAAATGGTGGGATAAGTTGTTGATCTGACATCGGCTCAAAACCCGTTTTACTGTAAAACTTGGGATCACCATAGGTGACCACAAAATCAACGCCATAAGCTTTCAAATCGTTTAAGGCAAAATGGATTAACCCTTGGCCAATGCCTTTCCCTTGTTGCGATGACGCTACCGCCATTGGCGATAAAATCATCGCTTTAACTTTGCTAGGGTGTTTGAAATAAAGCTGACTAAAAAACACAGCTGCAAATAAAGTACCTTGCTGATGAGCGATAAAGGGCATTAATTCATCGGTATTACATTCACGTTGCATTTGGTCAGTTAATGCACCGATTTGTAGGCCCGCGTTCGCGCCCTCTGAATCACTAAACACATGCGTGAACAGTGTTGTGATATCACTATGAGAATGCTGCCCTAAACGCTCAAATTGCATTTATACAGTACCTTGTTTGCATTGTTGTATGTGTTTGCCGTTGTCAGCCACATTTTGACGAGCCAGTGGTTTTGTGACTACTTCTGATGCTTTTTCTTTGGTTTCTACATCTTGTAACCATACCGAAATGTTTTCATTGTTAATTTCGTGTGCAAGTTGGTAATTTCCACCTTCGGGGAAATCCATTTTGAAGTTAACAAACGCTTCACGGTAAGAGTGTAAAACGCCAACGTTTTGAAACGTTGCTTTTACCCAAAGGTCGTGTTCGCCTGCTGGGTATTGCCTTGCCGCAATCCAACCCGTTGGCTTTTTGTTATGACACATTAAATATACGTATTCTTTGGTGTCGTTCATATGATCGTAACTGAAGTTCTCAACACGAAAATGACCGTCTTTCACGTCTTTTTCGAAAGGGAACATTGCGCATGCTGTTAAGCTTGCAATAAGTGGTGAAATTAAAAGGAGTTTTTTGTTCATCTTGATTCCTTGTAGATGAGAGAGAGATTTTAGAGTAATTGCTTTTGTTGCAAACTGCAACTGTTTCAATAATCGGTATAACCTTCCTTGCCACCACCATAAAAGGTATTGTGCGCATTGTTTGGTAATCTAGTTAACGGCTGATTTTGAGCCATGCGTTCAACCAAGTTAGGGTTGCAAATATATGCTGTACCAAACGCGAATAGTTCGGCAACACCTTGCGCTAAAAACTGTTCTGAACGGTGGTGTGTCAGTCCGCCCGCAAGCATTATTGGGTGCGGGTAAAGCACTCGCATTTGCTTGCGAAATGAATCGCTGATTGTCTGGTTGTTACCAATATTTTCCGACAAATGTAAATAAGCTAATTGTAATGGCGCAAGTGTTTTTAATAGCGCTAATGTGAGTTTTGGCATCTCACTGTCATGAGTTTGATAATTGCTTGTGACAAAAGGCGAAATACGCAAGCCCACTTTATCACTGCCAATGGCACTGGCAACGGCGTTGCAAACCTCTACTGTTAAGCGAATGCGATTTTCTATTGTGCCACCGTAAATATCATTTCGCTGATTTGCATACCGGCGCATAAACTGATCGAGTAAATAGCCATGTGCACCATGAATTTCAACGCCATCAAACCCTGCGCGCATGGCATTTTTAGCAGCAATAACAAAATCATCTACCGTGGTTTGAATATCGCTTAAATCCATGGCTTTAGGCGTTGTGGTATCTATCATGCCCAACTCGCCATTTGGCAGTGGGCCATACACTTTATCGGGTTCTTTAATTGCTGAGGGAGCTAGTGGTTGCAATCCTTCAATCGCAGTGCTTGAGCGCCTGCCAACATGCCACAGCTGAATAAAAATTTTGCCACCGCGATCATGCACCGCCTGTGTTACTTTTTGCCAGCCTGCTATTTGCGCTTCAGTGTAAATACCTGGTGTGAGCGAATAACCCCGTGCAACAGGCGAAATAGGGGCACCTTCTGTGATAATCAGGCCCGCACTGGCACGTTGAGCATAATATTCCGCCATTAAATCGTTAGGAATATTACCGGGTTGCGTAGCACGCGAACGGGTCATGGGGGCCATCACAATGCGGTTTTTAAGTGTTAATGAGCCAAGTGACATTGGCTCAAATAAACTGAGGCTCATGGATTCAGTGTGTATGCTAAAATTTCGACAATTTGTGATGGTGAAGTCGCCCATGCTTGCGCACTGCCGTCGACTTCTTTTAATGCATGCACAATGTCTTCGCTGTGCAGTGTAATGTAAGGTTTGCCAAGTGCTGCGCAGTAACCTGCATCAAATGCCGCATTCCATTGTTTGTATTTATCGCCAAAACGAATAATCGCTAAATCGCACGATTTAATGGCGTTTTGAATACGAATCGCGTTTACTTTAGCGGATTTGTGATCGCGCCAAAATGAATTGCTCTCTTCACCTAGGCAATCACCAGCAGCATCACTGGATTCATGGTCGGTATTGGGCGAAACAAAGGTAATCTCGAGATTTTTCGCTTGGCAGCCAGAAATGATTTGCTCGCGCCAGTCGCTGTGAATTTCACCTGATAAATATACTTTCATTGTTTCTCCCAATAGTGTGTTTTTGACTTTAACTAGATTGTGCCAGCCAAATATACTCAAGCCCAGAGTTGCTTAGTTTTTTTGGTAAAAAAAGATATGTTTTACCATATACACTAATTGTGGCGATTTGGTTTTCACCTAACGGATAGTTTTTTGCATCGCTTTGAAGCTGCCACACATCATCGTGTAGCTTAACGTTAAATACCGTTTTACCAGAATTATTTAAAATGGAGACTTGGTTGCTCGCACTTTCACCATATGCTGCAATCAGTTTACCTTGCTGGTAGATATAGCTTACTGATGAGGGGCCAAGCGGTGAATGTTGTGAAACTTGTTTAATTTCGCAATCACCGCAATTGGATGGTGCTTTATTGCTAAAATCGACAGATTTAGCTTTGAAACTTAATCCTGTTTCAGAGAGTTGCCAGTCTGGCGAGCTGCTATCAAAGCAGCCCACCAAGAGTAACACGAATATTGCAAGGGTTACTCTTTTCATATTACTTACCAGCAGTTGATATCATGTTTAACAACTCTTTCGACGGTGCTTGTTCCACAATGATGTCTTGAAGGTCAGAATGCATTACGTTCTGTGGCTTTCGCTGTTTACTTGGTGACAGCGTAGCGCCTCCGTTAGCACCGCTCCAGTAACGGGTAAAGGTTAGCATTAAGTTGCCCCACTCATCGAAGTCATTAAGATCTGATGATATTTCACCATCATTGTTGAGATCAAAATTCACCAGCGTATCGCTGTTGCTGCCGTTACAGTCGAAATCTACAGGACTTGATGATGGGTTCGCTAAGCCTAAACTTTCATCAATTTGCAGCTCATCAATTGTGGCGTTTTGGCCATGGGAATAGCTAAGCTTAAAGTCACTTGGTGCAGATGTGAAACCATTTGTAAGCTGTTTATCTTCAGGGAAACAGTTTGCATTACCGAAGTAAAAACGACGGTGGTAGCGATCGCCTTCATCGTCACCAATGGTTGATAAACCGCTTAACTGATATAAGTAGTTCATTACACTGTGGTGATTTGGCTTGTTATTAGTGTGGTTATTACCGCCATGGCCTAGCCCTAAGTTGTGACCAAGCTCATGCATAATGGTGCCTGCTTGCATGTTGTGCACAATATTACGGCTTACTTCTGTTTCTAAGCTGAATCCCCAGTTACCCATGGAAATAATAAAGTCATTACCATTAATTTCTGCCAGTCCTGATGAACCCGCTGAGCCATCTTCATTTTGGCTATTAGCCATCAGCATATAGTGAAAGATTGGACGACGTTTGATGTCGAAGTTTTGCACTTTATGGTCAAGTATACTCGGCGCGTCTGCGGAACCCGCAAAATTGGTTTGCGCATAAAAGGCAACTTGGTTACCGCCACCTAAGTCATAATCTGTTGGTGAAATGCCCTCAGCTTGATGGAATAAGTCGCCTGCATCAAAGTGGATAGCGATATTCTGTTCAGCAAAAGATGCCTTAACAGAATCGAGCGCTTGACGGTGAAGTTGCACTCCAGGGTCGTTACTTTCCATGTAATCCACTTCGATAAAGATATCGCGCTGACCGGCACGCGCGCCCCATTCATAAAGTGGCAGACCTGCAAAGGTTGCGCCTTCTTGCTCAGCGCAATCTGGAATACCGTCATTATCTTCGTCGCTGTTACACGTTACGTCGTTTTGTCCACCCGGGGTCATGTAATAGCTTACTTGCCAATCTTGTGCTGAGTTAGTGTCAGTATCAAGCACTGTGCGCACCACACTCATGCCAAGGTCTTGTTCCATGGCAGAGGCATTTGCGCCCACCTGCCACTGCGTTTCATCCGTTGGGAGGTAGCTGTTTTCACCAAAACTAACAAAATCGATGGTGCTACCTGTGGTTGTTTGTAGTTCAACAAAACCACCTGAGTAATACCATTCTGGGTGAATATTAGACTCGTCTGAAATAAGCATTAACTGCGCTGACTCAGCAACGCTTTGTTGCCAGTAACCATTACCATGCTTTGCTTGCAACACCATAAACTCGCCAGATGCTAGGGTTTTATCTGACAAAGCAAAGGTTCTTACACCCGTATCACTCCAGTCATCGTAACTAATACTTTCAGCTATGATTTGATAATTTGCTAAAGAAATTGGATTAGCAGTGCCGTTATACACCTCAATCCAGCGATTATCATCCCAATATTTGGATGAGGATACTTCTGAGATCAGTAAGTCTTGGTTTTCGGTTTTAAATGAGAAGCGAGTTTCATTTGTCAGTGTAGTGCCGTGGAAATTGGTAACACCATTAGTGACTTTTACTTGGTAGTCACTGGCGTAGGCAAGTGCCGCACTTGGGGTTAGGGTAACGACTGTGTTGCTAGTATCTGTTGAAGCTGTGGCAAGGCTTATTGGCGCACAGGTTACAAAATCATCGTGACTAAGCTGAATACTGCCAGAGCAAGTGGTATCGGTGTTCACTGTTAAACTTTCAGCTGCTAGTACATCATCAAATGCGATTTCGATTTGAGACGATGCGGCAATTAATTTCGCGTTTTCTTCAGGTGTGTAAGACTGAATAACAGGCGCACTGGTATCAATTAAATCAATATCAACAATATGAGTTGCTGTTAACTCACCGTCGCTTAAGGTAATTTCAAACTGCTGATCATTTGCATTGTTCAAGCTGGGTGTAAAAGTAAAGCGATTATCTTCAAGTATCGCTAATTCGCCGCTCTCAGGAGCGGTTTTTATTGTTACTTGAACGTCATCACCATCGAGATCGGTAATGCCTAGGTCAAATTCAAGCGGCTGGTTAAATTCAACATCCACTTTATTTTCGCTGGCAAGCGGCGCACGGTTTACATGCAAAATATTCGTATTGATGCTGAGTGTTGACTGAGCGTTGTCGTTGTCGGTTGCGGTTACGGTAAATGCGACAGGACTATCTGCGGTTACTTCTGGCGCTGTAAAACTAAGACCGCCATTTGCGTAAGTAAAGTTAACTGTTGGGCCGCTGCTTTGCACCACATTTGACGATTTAATGCTGCCATCTTTATCTGTAAGTGTAATAGCAATATTAACGTCACTTCGCTCTGGGTAGCTTGTTGCAATATTGCTGGAGATTGTTGGGGCTTCATTCTTTTTATCACTTGAGCCACACGCACTAAGGAGTAACACACTTGATGAGATTAAGCAGGCTTTAATTAAACGCGCTTCCATAATATTCCTTTATTTTTATGATAGGGAAGCGTTTTATAGTGCCGCAAAAGTAACCTAACGTCTAGCTGGCGTTACAATTATTAACATTATGTTTTTTAATGATTTATTTAGTTTTTGTTTATGTATCTTTGGCAATAAACAGTTGTGTAAGCTTAGCCACAATGGGAGCAACTAAGGTGACCGCTGGAAAGGCAACAACAAAGGCAAATGCCCACGCTTTTAACCAAATAATGAGCACGTTATCGACTAATCCTACATTGAATAACGTGATGACAAATGACATAAGGCATGACATCAAAAGCGCCATAAAAAAGGCAAAAACAAAGCGTTGGTATTTACTTGGGATCATAATAAGTACTTCTTTTAAAAACTGGGTTAGCCTACCACACTTGCGATGTTAGCAATAACTTCACTTAATTAAATTTAAAATGCCTTTGAAACGTTCATCGCGGCAATCTTTAACAAGTTCAAACAGTGCCATTTCCAAACCCGTAATGCGTGCGCCCAAATGCTGTAATTTATTCACTGCGAGCTGCTTATTTTCGCCTTTACGTGCTGCAATACAGTCATTGACTAAATGCACTTGGTAGTTGTTTTGCAAAAGACTGGCAGCCGTTTGATAAACACAAATGTGCGCTTCAATACCGCATATAAGCCAGTTAGGTTTGTTTTCTTTGGCAATCGCCGCTAAAAAGGAAGGCTCACGGCAGGCGTCGAAAGTAAATTTAGTAATCGGCTTTATGCCATCTAACAGGGAAAGTATGTTGGGGTGTGTGCTGCCTAGTTTTTCTGGATTTTGTTCAAGCCAAATAATTGGTAAATCGAGCTGTTTCGCTCCGGCAATAAGTGCACGACATTGAGCAATGTACTGCTCGCCTTCTTCCATTAGCGTGGCTAATTTGCCTTGAATATCAATAACGATTAGCCCAGTGTTATGACAATTTAACATCTTCCATGACTCCTTCTATGCAGCTTTATAAGCTATTTTGCGCGAGTATAGATTGTAAGCAAAGGAAATTTATTTTCACCAAACCCAAGGGTGAGTGATATTGTTTCATCACCTTTAAAGGCTTGTTTAAACGGTAATGGGTTAATGCGTTCGCCATTACTGACCTGCGCCATTAAGTGATTATGATTTAATGTACGAGAACCACTTGATAAGTTTGTTAGTGTCACAACTGCAAATCGCTCGCCATCATCATTGCTCATTAGTATGAAGTTGTTTATTTGAAAATCACTGATCTCAGGTTCAATATTGCGTTCATTTGGAAACGCTAACTCAATGCTATTGGGTACTACACGGTCGACAATAATGACGTCTTGATTTGCGATTAAGCTAGTTGAGTATAGTAAGAATAGGAAAAATAACGATCGCATCATAAAACTCCGTTTAAGGTAGAAAAAAGTTAAGGCGCGTTGTGTTTAGTGACAAAAATAACGCATTCTTTAATTGCAGCTGTGTTTATATTTATTTGTTTTAGGGCACCTTCAATCTGTGAGCGCGTTGAGTCAAGTTGTTCACTGTTTTTAAAGTGCGATAACGCATTTGCATCTTCAAAAACACATGCAACTTGTAATGATTGGGGAAACTTTTGATAGTTAACTGTATGTGTAACCCAACTAAAACCGGCTAAGTCCTTTAGGGCTTCTTCACAAAGGGGGGTGAGCACCTTTCGTATTTGGTTGTCTAATTTTTTATCGGATTTACGCATGTGTATTTTAAAATCTGGGGCAGCCATTATTCGCTGCCCACTATAACTAACCTAAGCGCTAGATAACACCTTATTTTCTAGCAGCTATTTTTACTTATTCCAGCGTTAAACTTATTTGCTGGTAATTGAGGAAATAATTAGTTTTTACCTTTTAAGTCAAACACGACATTAATTGTGGCTTTAAAGGTGAGGTCGTCTTGCAGGTAGGTACCCGGAGACACTATATTTCCGGTTTCGCTACTTATCATCTGCATACGGCCACTATATTCCATCTTACCATAGTGCCTAATTTGCTCATGATTTTGTGCATTAATGCTATAAACCTTGCCAAGTGCAGCGCCAAACGAATTAGCGAGGGCAGCACCATTAGTTTTTGCATTTTCAATAGCACGTTCTACAGCTTGTTGTTGCAACTCTTTTTCTTTTGATGAGGTCATCTCAAGATTTTGGATTTGATTAACCTCAGCACTTAATGCTAAATCCATCACATCACTGAGAATGCTTAAATCATTTACCGTTACTTCAATTGTACGATTAGCTGAATAACCTACATGTAACTGCTTACGCTGCTGCTGAGAGTATTCATAGCGTGGTGACGTGGCAATGCGCGATGCAACAATGTCATTTTCTTTAATATCAAACTTTTTTAAGCCTTTTAGCAGCGCATTAAAACGTTTGTCTACTTCAGCTTTGGCTTCAGCACTTTTTTTATCAGTATGTTCTACCGATAAATGTAAAATCGCGATGTCTGGTTTTACTGTGCTTTCGCCGTAACCCGTAATTGCAATATGACGATGGTTGGGTAAGTGGCTGTTGGCAGATGCAAGACTTGAAAGCGCTAACAGTGATAAATAAAACAATGGCTTCATGGTGCGTCCTTTTTTAAATAAGTCTCTGTTTTGAGCTGTGAATTATAGATAAGTTCACCATAAAGCATTGTGAAGAATTGTTAAAGCGTCAGGAAATTACCGTGAAAGCCAAGCGATAACGCTTGCCCTAACCAAGCACGACACACGGGACCATCACTGACATGACCAACTTTAAACACATTTACGCAAGTACGTTTTGATGGCACATGAAGCGCTGTGCCCACTAAATAGCCATTGCCTTCTTGATGCGAGTTATCAACAATTACATGCTCCTCAACTAGAAAATCTTCGCCATACACAAAGGTATCTTGCTTGCCATTATTCACATTTATAACGCGCACACTGTCACTCCATACATCACTTTGTATTGATGATAGTGTCACCAGTAAATTATTTTGTAACCCTGTTAAGTGATCGTATACACGTGGAAATTCGCTGATACCTGCAATGGTTTGTTTATGAGCACTGCCGTTTTTATAAAGTGTGAACAATACAGTATTGGCAGGCGTTGCATCCGACGTTTTACCACGCATTAAATCACTCATATGATGTAAATTTTCACAATTTGGATAAAGGCTGGCATCAAAGCGAATCGTACCATCGGTGTCTTCCCACGCATTACCAAAATGAAAGGCAAAGCCTGCATCTACTTGGTATTCACGCGTCAGTGTTAAGGTATTTTTGTCTATGACTAATACCTTCATCGGCAAGCTGTTGTTAAAACGAATTGCGCTGAACAAACGCTCATCGGTTTTATCTCTATCAAGTGACGGTAAGATGATGAGTATATTATTCTGCGTGATTAAAAAGTCATGTAACATGCCGCCACGGTAATTGGTTTTAAGTAAGTTTACTTTTTGCGTTATTCCGCGGTTATTAAGATGGTAAAGTACAATGTCGCCCGTAACGGTACTGCCAAAATTCCAAATCGTGCCGTCCGCCTCAATTTTTGGGTGTGCTGAAAAGGCGAGCCCTTTTAAACTATTACCATAACGAGTGTTTTCGCCAAGGTTTACAAGACCTTTTGCGTCCAAACTACTTGCATCTATTGCGGTTGCAGAGCCCGCTTCCCAAAGTGCCCATAGCTCGCCATTTACCGGAATAATATTAGTATTGGCAGCATTAATGATGTCGGTTTTATTGACAGGTAAACTGCCGGGTAATTTGCTATTTGGTCCAGAGAATAAAAACTTATCTGCGGCCTGCTCTTGAGTGTACTTGTTGGTTTTTACAAACTTAGCGCGGTGCTGAATGCCAGTATCAGTAAAGTTAAAATGTTGGATCATGCCATCACCTTCAAACAGATGAGTGTAGCGTTGTCCATTGCGCTGATGCACCGCAGGCCCATTTCGATAAAAATTGCCGCGAAGCGCTTTTGGTAATTTCCCTTCAATGGTTAAGTTTTGCCAAGGAATATCACCAGACATGCTTTTTAAACCAATTAAGTTAGGGTTATTAAGAACGGCCTTGTCAAAACTGGTTGCAAACTGCGCCATGATATCTTCATTTGCGCTCGCCAAATTTGCGAGCGCAGGGAAGGGACTACAAGCAGCTGCTGCAACAGATAAACCGAGCATACTTTTTAAGGCTTCACGTCTTTGCATTACTTTGCTCCTTAATAGTTAACTGTTGAAGAATTAATAACGGTAACATTCGATACCATGAAGGTCATTTGCTGGTAGCTTGGCGGACCAAAATTTACCGGCGCATTATTTGAGAAACCGTAACCTTCGATTGGCATGCCAAACATATTATTGTCGAAGTCTCGGTTGCTATTTTCATCATGGAAGTAGCGAATGGCATAGTCCCCAGGTTCAACATTATTGAAAGTCACTGTTAGCTGCCCTTTTTTTGCATTAACAATCGCTTCATTGTGTGCTTTACCTTTTTTAAAGTTGTTTTCTCCTTTAAATAATTGGATATATAACTTTCCTTTATCGTGTTGAATACCTTCAATATTGAATTGCACGGTTTGTGCAGATACAGGTAATATAAAAAGGCTTAACGAAAGCGTGGATAGTGTTAAAAAGTTCATAGTAATTCCTTAAATAAATTGTTTTTTAATGAGCGTCGTTTTGCTCGTTGGAATCACAATATGACGATTTTTTTCAGCGCTCAATCGACCTTTCGTAAAGCGAGTTCATTACTTCGTGAAATAATAAAAAAAACAGGATGTACAATTGGCGAATCGTGAAATTAACCTTAATAATCAATTGATAAGAGAGTTTTTAGACGTAAGAGATTTAGCGACTGACGCAGTTGTTATTGCTATTTTTGTGGTGTTTTTAACGTTTCTTCGCCCATTTGGTATGCACCAAATTGATATCTTTTATGCTGGATTCTTCTGGTGTGTGATGTGCTTTACTGGCTACGTAATTTACTCGCCAACGATGTTCTTTTTGTCAAAATTGCTCGATAGTAATTTGCCCGAACGGATAAACAAAAAAGCCGTTCGACTTATACTCTCAACATTAGTAGCAAGTGTTTTAATGGGGTTGTTAGCGCCCTTTATTATTAATCTCTTTTTTAACTATTTTGATAATAGCTATTTGCAATCATTGCCTATGTCGATTTTATATTGCACGGTTATTGGTGGTATTATTGCAGGTGTAAGTTCAATTAAATCGTTAATGTTGCAACAACAGCAACTGCTTAAACAAAATGCGCAAGAACTCGCACTGAACTCTGAAAAAGTTGAGAGTATGCAAAGCCAGCCCGTTGATACCTTAATTAATGAACTGCCGCTGGCTAAACGTGGGAAATTAATTTGTTTGCAAATGGATGACCACTACCTAAATGTAAAAACAGATAAAGGTGAACACCTACTTTTAATGCGTTTTAAAGATGCGCTCTCTAAACTTGAACATTATGACGGCTTTCAAACACATCGTTCTTGGTGGGTAGCTAAAGAGGCTGTGAGCGATACTAAAAAAGACGGGCGCAAGCTCATTCTTATTTTGCAAAATGGCACCGAAGTGCCGGTGTCGCAAACCTATTTAGCAAATGTAAAAGCGGTTTTAAATCTCTAAATCACTCAACTTGCGGTGCTCGTTTCAATATATGTTTGTTAAGACTTAGGTTCGTTCTAGCTGTTACATAGCCATAATGGCAAAGCAGCGTTAGGGAAATTGTTAAGGGCATTAACATGATCGTTTGTAACGAGTTCATGGTTTGGTATCCAATAATCGCCATGCCCCAACAAATTAACACCCATTGGGTTACATAAAGGCTAGTAACATGCTGCGAACAGTAACTAAATAGGCCATGTAATCGTTCGAATATAACGCTTTTTAGCAGTTTATTGAGGCACCATAAAGCGATTAAGTTAACTCCAATTAAATAGGCGATACCACCAAATCCAGTATGGAAAAAATTGCCAAAATGATAATCAAAATTCCATGCCATCAACCCGCCACCAAGTAAGGTCAAAGATATGCCCATTTTCAAGCAGTCGCTGTGTAACGCGACACTGCTTTGACTGTGGACAAACCGTTTGCCGATAAACATGCCTACTAAAATGCAGCTTAACCACGGGAAAAGTGGAAAATAGATTTGATAGGTATTGCCCCACAGTACTTTGGCTAAATAATCTAACCCGTCAATGCCAGGCGTCCAACCGCTTAATGGCTTAGCGCTCACAGCTATTGCCAAGGCAACGAAAAGGTACCCCCACTCATTCTTAACAAACTGCGTAATAGCACTGAGAATAATCAATGAGAAGCCTGCCATTTGAAGAATATCACCGGTTAAGATGAGGTACTGATATTGAAAGAAATTTAAAGGTGTTTGCCACTCATAAGCAGCGACAAATGACTCCGGCATGACACCCAGCATAATGGGCAGTACGAATTTTAGAAAATTCATACTGTAACCAATTGCGAGAATTGTTAGGCCACGAAAAAGTAAATCACGACTAGATTGACGCCTTGATAGCATCAATGAGATTCCCATAGCAACAAGAAATGACGCGGTGCCTTTACCGAGAAAGTGAATAATATCACCCAGCAAAGAGCTCGATTGGGTGTCTTTATCTGCATACATCCACAATGTATGCACACAGATCATAATAATGACACTCATGCCACGAGCGATATCAATGGAAACCAAGCGATTAGTTGGCATGTGTTGTTCTCCTAATGGAATTTTTGGGGCAATTTTCACACGGGTTATTGGGCTCGATTTGAATATGTAAGCAGCAGGTTGCTAGCTTGATTTTTTGTGAATTGCTTTGCCTATCTATAAAAGTATGTTGTTTATTAAAAAGGGCGTGTTGCCACTCACTCAGTGCAGCGGTTAATTCATCGCTTTGCGCGATACCTGACACGCGGACAAAGGCGTTTGCCAGAATATCGCAAACGATTTTTACACTCTGTCCATACGAGAGATGGCAGACTTGCTTCATGGTATTGAAGGCGTGATCCAAACACCTTCTTAATGAATGGATATTGGCATTAATCGCATGTTGCAGTGTGTGGTGAGTCACAATGTTTGTCACCATCAAGCCATACAATGTGTTTTCTGTTTGTACTTGTTTTAGCTTGTGAAGATCTGTGCTTATTTTGGCGCGGTAGCAACTGGCCACAGATAAATAAATGGGTTGCCAAATAAGTTGGCGCCATAAATTCACAATGTGATATGCACGTGTTGTGTAACTGAACTTTTCTTGCAAGGTGCGATAAAGTGAAGAGATAGCACTGGGGTGATAGTGAAAATTAATGTCACTATCATCCACTAGTTTAACCTCGGGCACTGTACTTAGTGAAGTTGCCAACACAGCTTTAGGGCACCCTTTAGTGGTTTGAATGGCCATTTAGTCTTTAAACAATGCGATGGGGTTGGCTAACTTTCCGGCAAATTGTAAGCTATTTGCTGGGTCCGTTAAGTCGACCATTTGTTTGTTATTCTTAAGCTGCAAGCGATTCAAGCATGAGAGTTCGAACTCGTCACAGAATATGTCGTACTGTGCAAAGCGCTCACTTAGTTCAGGGTGGGCTGCTTGATATTGTTTAATTTCAGTTGCAACTAATTGCCAAAATTGCTTTGGTGTAAGGCAATTTTCTTGCGCGAGTAATGGCACCATGTATCTGAATATACAGTCAAAGACATCCGTGAATATAGACAATAGTTCAAGCTCTTTTGGCATAGTGATAGTAATGCGTGCGATTTCTTCGGGTAATTCATCTTGTGAATTAAGTACACACACCTCCTCACCAATATCCTTCATAAAAACACCTACTGGCACATGATCTTTAAATCTTAAAATCAAATTTTCACCGTGCGGCATAAACACTAATTTGTATTTATAAAAGCAGTGCAGCAGAGGGATTAAATACGCTTTTAAATACGCTTTTAGCCATGCCTCAGGTGAGCGTTTTGATGCGTTTATTTTGGCCACTATGTAGGAATTGCCATTATTGTCTTGATGCAGCAAGCTAGCCATGGTTGCAAGTTGCTCTGAATTGTCGATTAAATTAGTGGGGTTATCACGCCAAAGGGCTGCGATCATTTTTTTATAAGGTGTATCCCCTAATTGACAATCTTCGTAATGACTGCCGCTAAAGCCCAAAGTGGCAAGCTCGCGCAGCGGTACGAAATTAAGAGAAGATAGGGTGGTATCGTTCAGCACTAAATCATAGACCCACTGATTAATTGCCGGCGTCACCGCCATATATTTGGCCGACAAACCGCGCATAAAGCCCATATTTAAAATAGATAGTGCTACTTTCACATAGTAGTTATTAGGCTTTGATAAGTTAAATAAGGTACGGATAGATTGTTGTGGTAAGTATTTATCAAATCCAGCACCTAAACAGACTAGCGTATTATTTGCTAACTCACGGGTATATAAGTGAACAAGTTTATTTTCCCACTGCCAAGGGTGAACAGGGATTAAGTAGTAGTCATCCAGTAGTAAGCCTTTTTCAGCAAGCCGTTTTTCAAAGAATAACTGCTCACTTAAATCCAGTTGGCTATCGATTAACGACTGATAATTAATATCATTAATTGCATTAAATGCTGTATGTGTTTTAGCACCCGCTAGCCAAATAATTTGTATTGGGGATGCGGCTTCAGGTGCGTATTGATGAAAATCTGTTGCATCAAAACCAATGCGCCCGTTATTGGCAATAAAACTAGGATGGCCATGGGTCATTTCAGACTCTACCGTTTGAAATGACTGGTGAACTAACTCGGAGGCGGTGAACGATCGTTTTGCGTATTTATAGCAGGCTGAACTTAAGGTGCTAGATACTTCTTCTAAGTAGGTAGCCAGTTGCTGATCTGCTAATCCGAGCTTTGAGGCAAATTCTAAAAGAAACGCCAGGGCATCTAAAGCTTGCTGCTCGCCTTGGTTATTTGTTTTTACTAGGCTTGAAGCATCGATCATAAGATGATCAAGGGGTAATTGTTTTGCAGAAAAGTGATAAGTCACTTGCTCATTACTGTTGGTTAGCAAATAACTACCTGTACTTAACTCAAACGGGGTAATTAACCGCTCATGAGAAAACTCGGTGATCATCTTAACGATTAGCTGTTGGTTTGCTTTTTGCCAATGTGTTGTTTTTATGTGCGATGCGAATTGTGTCGCATCAGGCGAACTGTGATTTAACTGAATTGAGCTATTTAAATGATTAGCATACTGTTTACTGTGATTAAACGCGGTTTTAGTTAGTTCGCCTAGCAAAGCCTGTTTTTGTTTTAAGCGAACGGTTTTAAGGTGACGAAAACCAACACTTAAATTAAGGGTGTGGACTTTGTGATTATGACAATCTGGCTCGACTAAAATTCGCGTTGCATGGTATTCATCAAATATAAATTGCATACAGTGTTGCATTACATCATGGCTAAAACCACGAATAGGATGCGTGTTGGGTGCTAATAAAATATGAAAGCCAATATCGCCTGCTGTGATATCAATATGAGAGGCGATTTCGTGTTGTGACACATCATAAATTTCTATCAAAAACTGGGCAGTACCATTGATATAGCCAAGATAAGCTGTTTCATGTCCACTGTTTATCAGCGTTGAATAAAAGGCTTTGACCTCGTCAATTGAAGCATTTTCCATTCCCCAAAATTTTGCATAGGGTTGGGTTAGCCAACTGTGTAATAAGCTACTGTCGTGGTCTGGTAAAAATGGCTTAAAGCTAATTTGGCCCAAAAGAGGGCTTTGCAAAGTAACATGATCTATCTGTTTCATTTCAAGATTTCTCTGATTCTAAAGTAGGCTGATTTTGCGGTAATGGTTGAGAATGTGTGGCGCTATGCGTAAATACTTTAAATAGGCCAATAAAGACGAAAAACGTCAGTGTCATTGCCCCTGATGCAACTAAAAATGGCGTATCGTAGGCGTTGGGTTGTACGAGAGATCCAACTAAAAATGATGCGGCAATAACCCCTAGGTTTTGCATAAAATGGATTTTGGCAAAGTCTTCGCCATAGTGCTCAGGTTGGCTGAGCGAAAACAATAACACCTCAAGCTTCACTGTGATTACAAACATTGCATAGCCGAGTAAAATACGGCCAACAATAACACTCTGCCAATCAGGCGATGCTTGTAGCCACAAACCAATACTTGCAAACCCTAGCCCAGCAAGAATGTGTTGCTGACTGGTCCAGTTAAGTGAGCGGCGACTTTTGCTGAGAATAAGTCCAAGCAATGCCATCCAAGCGGGAATTGCATACATTAATCCGGCAATAAAGGTACTACTGATGCCACTAACATGTTGCCAGTACAGTGTGAAATAAGGACGCGCAAGAAACCCGGCAAAATACACTAACAATGACACCGCACCTATGGTGTAAATAAAGTTTGGTATTTTTTTACGCAATACAGGCGAAGAAACCTTTGGATGCAGTGCCCACTTCAGCTTGAGTTGTTTACTTAGATATAGACAAACACCTACTTGTACAATATCGCCCAGTGCCATAATCAAATAAATGGTTTGGATATCAGTTAAATCAATTACCCAACCACCGAGTAATGCGCCACCAATACCACCAAAGTGCATCAATACGCTAAACAGGCCAACAATACCTAAATGGGATTGTTGATCTTCCAAACGCAATACAAATGGATATATCAGTAGGTAGCTGGCTTTAAATACCAGCATCGCAAGCGAAATCACCCAGAACCAAACAATGTCAGTACTAAAAAAACACGCAATGCCTAAGCAGGCTGCTATGAGTTGAGTTACGACCCAAATATGTACCTCATGAACGCGTTTGGCGAGTTTTGCCCAGTAGGGGAAAGCACACATAACGGTAAAGCACACTGCAGCAATGTAAGCTCCCACATGATGGCTATTGTCTATGCCAAAACGATCAGCAAAGAAAGTAGGATAAAAAGGCAAAATCATGGTGTCGCAGATTACTGAGATGAGTGTCAGTAAAATCAAACTGGTTTTAAGCGAAATACGCATTACACAATTTCCCCTTCAGAGCAGGGCGTTGCTTCAGACGCTAAAAACTCTTGAAATGTGGTATGCGTTTCAACCTGATAGTGTGCATAGCCCAAAATCTGGTTGATTATTTGGCTATTGCGATAACATGCCATGCCAAGATCTGGGGTGACAAAGCCATGGGTGTGTAACTCTGCATTTTGCACAAAAATACGTTGTTGCTTGTCGATAGAATAATCTCGTGCGACAGCAAAACGCCCTGTGTTATCGCGGTTTATCTGACACTCAATACCGCTTAAGAAGGCTGGGTCTTGGTAGCTAAAACCGGTGGCCATGACTAATTTATCGAATTCAAGTGTGAAACTGTGCTCGGCCTCGGTTTGTTGAAACGCTAAACTGTGGCCTGATTGCGATTTTAATTCACTGTTAGTGAGTAACCGCGTTGGTACATCACCATCGAGCTTTAACTGATACAAGAGATCATAAATTTCATTAATAAGAGAGCTATTTATGCCTTTGTATAAGTGTTTTTGATTTGCTATCAATGCGTCTTTTTTTGCTTGCGGCAGATCATAGTAATAGTCCACATAATTAGGCGACGTCATTTCTAGGGTTAACTTCGAATACTCTAGTGGGAAAAAACGAGGTGCCCGTGTTACCCAAGTGAGTTCATAATTATGTGAACGAATATCTGTTAGCAGGTCATAATAGATTTCAGCCGCGCTTTGGCCAGAGCCAACAATCACCAATTTTTTAGCCTGTGTGAGCGCGTCTTTATTAGCTAAGTATTGCCCTGAGTGGATAATATCGTCTGCGTTTTTATCAACCGCAGCGGTATAATTTGGCACAGGCCCAGTGCCTAAAACAAGGTGTTTGGCAAAGTATTGATGTGTATTACCCGCACTGTCTTTAGCAAATATGCAATAAAGGCTCTCAGATTCATTGAAATCTACCTGAACGACTTGTCGCTCAAATTGCACATTACTAAGTGATTTTGACGCCCATTGGCAGTATTGGTTGTACTCTTTACGCAGTAAGAAAAAGTCTTCACGAATATAAAACTGATATAAGTTACCTGTTTGTTTTGCATAATTTAAATAACTATATGGGTTAGTTGGGTCGGCCAGGGTCACTAAATCAGACATAAAGGGAGTTTGCAGATGAACACCGTCAATCATTAATCCCGGGTGCCAATTAAATTCGCTACGTTGTTCGAGGAACAAACCGTTTAAATCGTTGATTGACTCTGTTAAACAAGCAAGGCTAAGGTTAAAGGGGCCTAGGCCAATCGCAATAAAATCATAGGTTGGTTGCATGGTATTAGTCCGTTACCTGTTGTGAGAGTTCAAGATACGCATGGGCTTTGATTTCAGATAAAATTTCAGAAATATGCTTAATGCTGGTGGTTGGATTAAGTAGGGTAAATTTAAGGTATTGCACGCCTTTTACTTTCGTGCGGGCAATTGCGCATTCTCCAGCTTTGAAGCATTTTTCCTTTATTTGATTGTTGACGGTATTTAGTAGCTCATTGGGTAAGTTTTTTTGGTAAAAACGAAATACCAAGGTGCTGATCTCTGGTTGATGGATCACTTCAAACTCATCATCTTGATTTAATATCGCGTGTGTTTGCTTAGCGAGCTTAATCACTTTGTCGAACACGTTGCCAATTTGCTCAGCGCCCATAACACGTAAGGTAAGCCACAATTTTAGGGCATCAAAGCGACGTGTGGTTTGCAGACTTTTATCAACAAGGTTCGGCGTTTTTTCAGTATCCGTGTTTAATGGGTTGAGGTAATCTGCATGGTGCGTAAGTAACGAAAAATGTTGACCATTTTGCATAAAGAACGCGCTACTGCTGACTGGCTGTAAGAACGATTTGTGATAATCCACGGTAACGGAATTCGCGTTTTCAATGCCGTTTAACTTTGTTTTATGTTGGTTACTGACCAGCAACCCGCAGCCGTAAGCAGCATCAACATGCATCCACATATTGTGTGCTTTACATAATTGAGAAATTGCATGCAGTGGGTCAATACTGCCAAAATCAGTTGTACCTGCAGTGGCAACGACGCAAATAGGGGTGTCACCCTCTTCAATGGTTTTTTCTATGGCGTGCCTTAGTGCATGGGTGTCCATTTTAAATGCGTTATCGACTGGTATTGATACAACAGCGTCATAACCAAGTCCCAAAATGGCTGCGGATTTTTGCACACTAAAATGGCTGACTTCAGAGGTAAAAATTTTATAGCGAGTCGCTTGCTCAGTTAACCCAGAATCACGTAGCGAGGTATTTTGAAATGTTTGAGCGTAGTAGTCTCTTGCGATTAACAACGCCATTAAATTAGACTGACTACCACCACTTGTGAAAATACCATCTGCTTCGCTATTAAATCCTATTTGCTTGCAAGTCCAGTCAATGAGCTTTTGTTCCATTAATGTGCCAGCACCGCTTTGATCGTAAGTATCGAGTGATGAGTTAATGGCGCTAAGAATTTGTTCGGCAATCACACTGGGATACGCTACAGGGCAATTTAAATGGGCGACATATTTTGGGTTGTGGAAATACACAGCATTGTTTAAATAAATGTGTTTAAGTTCTTCTAATGCTTGTCGTGTATTGCCTACGGGTGAATCTAAGTTTACTTTGCTGACAAGATCTTTGAGTTCATTAGCGAGCTTGCCATTAAACACTTTTTGATTACTACTAATTGCTTGATGTACATAGGATAATGCTTGAATGGAACCAGATTCATAATCAGCAAGGTTTTGTTGATTGAAAATAAAAGTTGATTCACTTTTAGGGGTTACAAATGCAGTCACATTGTCACTGGCAAAAATCATTTGTTCAGATACGTTTTCCATAATATTTTTCTGACACTAAAAAAGGAACATGGATCGTAATGCGAATGATTTTTATTGGCGATAGGGTGTATGTATTAGATTTTTAGAACTTTGTGTTATATGTGGTTTTATTTTGTTTATATTATAGGGACGAAAAAGACTTAGACTCGTCGACAAGATCCACTCAGAATTACCCCCCTTTATCTCATCAGACAACAAAAGAAAGAAAAGGGGTACTTAGCAAGCGAATTTAGCTTATCAAGCATGATCAATTAGCAAAGGTAATAGTGGCAACAGCACCTTGTTCGTGAGGTTTGTTTGTAAGTATTAACTCACCGTTTTGATTTCGTATTAGCTCGCGGCTTAATACTAAACCAATACCCGAGCCCTCAGGTTTAGTCGAGTAAAATGGCACAAATAAGTTATCGTTTAAATCCACACCAATACCATTATCTTCAACGGCAATTTGCCACTGATTAGTCTTGCTTATACGAATAGTCACGCCAGAGGTGTGAGCGGCTAAGTTGGCCTCATTGGCATTTTTAACAAGATTTAATAAAGCTTGTTCGAGCTGTTCAATATCACATTCAATATTACCATTGTGTTCATTGATGATATCAATATTTGGGAACAGTGCCTCGCAGCGTTTGGCAATTTCATTTGTGCAGACACTAGCAAATTTTGCGCTTGGGATTTGCGACAACTTTGAGTAGCTAGCAACAAATTCCAACAAGTGCTCAGCGCGTTTTTCAATTACGTTAAGCATTGTGGTTTGAAGGTCAGACTGAGTGTTGTTTGGTAACTCTTGCAGTGATTGCGCCATTGAATAAATCGGTGTGAGTGAATTACGTACTTCGTGATTAAGTACGCGTACGAGTTTTTGCCAGGCTTCTTTTTCGTTATGCCTAAGTGATTGCTCAATCGATACAAATACTAATAAGCGGTAATGCCGATTGCCTCTTTGCAATGGATGTGCGACCACTTTATGACGTTGATTATTTTGTTTTAGTTGCCATTTATCGGCATCGACACTGAGCCCTAGACTGGCTAAATCATTACCTAACAAGTTAGCAGTTTGATAATAATCGGATGCCGCTTGATTATGGTGATAAACCTGCGATTGGCTATCAATCACGATTATGGGGAGTTCAAGTTCGTTAATAAAATCAAAAATAAAGCTTTCGTTTTGCGCATATTCATGGCGTTTATTCTGAATGCGCTTGGCAATAGTGTGTAAATCGCGCTTAAGCCCTGCAACCCTGCCTGCTGAGTATTTAGCAAGGTGCCACACCGTAAATTCCTCATTGGCTAAGCCATCAAGCTGCACAGCGACGCTGTCGAGGGTATTAAAAAATCGACGATAAAGTGCAGTAAATACCACAACACTTGGCGCGAGCAGGACGATAATCAGTGTTGTGCCTTCAAGAAAATCGAGTTGAAAGTGCACAATTAAAAATATTATTAGCCCCAATAAAATTAAACAAGGCAAGGTAAAAAGAGCGATGACTGTGCGTTCTAACGAGTGCTTTTGCATTAGTTGCTCTCTTTAACGCTAATATTGAATTTTTCGATGCGGCGATAAATGGCTGATTTACTCAGTCCTAAAAACTCACCCGCGGCAATAACATTGCCATCAAAGTGTTTAAGTGCGTTATTGATCATTAGCTTTTCAGCTTGCTCTAAATTCATTAGAGGCACACTTTCATGTTGTGTACTGAGCTCGAGTTGCAAATGTGTATCATCAATACTGTCGCCATCGGTCATAATCACTGCGCGTTCTAACACATGAGATAACTCGCGCACATTACCTGGCCAGCTGTGCGTTTTGAGTTTTTCTAACGCGGCATTTGTAAGTAGCAACGGTTCAAAACCATAGCGATGACAGTGTTTTTTAATAAAATGATTGGCAAGTAAAGCAATTTCATCTTGGCGCTCGCGAAGCGGCGGAATGGTGAGTACTAAGGTATTAAGCCTGAACAATAAATCGCGTCTGAACTCGCCATTACTGATGGCTTTTTCAAGGTCGGCATTGGTTGCCGAAATAATGCGTGCATTGCTGGTTTGCGTTTTGGAGCTGCCGAGTATTTCAAATTCGCCAGTTTCAAGTACCCGGAGCATTTTTGCTTGTAGCGGCATTGGCAGGGTGCCAATTTCATCTAAAAATAAGGTGCTGTCGTTGGCAAGGGTAAAACGCCCTTCGCGATTTTCTTTGGCGTCGGTAAATGCGCCTTTTTTGTGGCCGAATAATTCACTTTCAAATAAATTATCCGGGATAGCAGCCATATTCACACTGACCATATCGTGCTTTGCGCGTGGGCTGTTATCGTGAATGTATTGTGCAAGTAAACTTTTACCTGAGCCATTTTCACCGGTGATCAACACATTTGCATCTGTTTTTGCAATGCGGGTTGCTGCTTTAATCAAACTTTTTGAGTGTTCGCCCAAAGCTAAAAAACCGTTGCTTGGTTGGCTATCGCTGGTGTTTTCTAGCGTTAATTGGTTTTCGATGGATTCGAGTAATTTGACGTTTTTCCACGGCTTTTCGACAAAGTCGGATGCGCCAAGTTGCATCGCTTTAACAGCTAAATCTACCTTTGCCCAGGCGGTTATTACAATCACAGGAATGGTCAATTGTTGGCGGTTAAGCTCTTTTAAAAAACCAAGCCCCTCTTCACCTGAGGTGGTGTCTTTGGTGAAGTTCATATCAAGCAAAATTAAGTCGATTTGCTGGTTTTGTAACAAAGCTAGGCCCACATTGGGGTGATCTGCTTCAGTGCACGAGTAGCCATGGCTTTCAAGTACAATGCGCGCTGATAAACGCACATCAACATGATCATCAATAATCAGTATTCTTTTCATAGGTCCATTGTTTATAAGTATAAAATCTTAACCCGCTAAGATTTTAGTTAACGGGTTAAGATAAGAGATAGTTATTCCTAATTTGGGTTAGTTATCTCTAAGTGCTGCCATTGGCTTTGCGTTTATTAACTTGCTCATTGGGAACAAGGTGGCAAATAGGGCAAACATTACAATGCTTATGGCAGTTATACTGAGCCATAGCCAGTTGAGAAGCAACCAATTTGCTAATTGTGTTTTAAACATCATGTAGCCGCCAATCATTACACCTATTGCAGCGATAAAGGCAAACGCTAAAGGTAACAAGGTGTCTGACAACAGTTGCTGATATAAACGTTTACGTTTTGCACCGAGTGCCATTCGCATTCCATACTCATAGCGGCGCAAGCCAAGGTTATAACTGAGTACACCGTAAATACCAATACCAGCTAACACTAAGGTAAAGAGCGCCAAAACAATGCTCAAGCTCAACGTAATACGTTCCATATGAACCATTTTGGCGTATTCATCTTCCAGTACATCAAATTTCCAAAGACCAATGCGGCTATCAACCGTACGGGCTGCTTGCAACAGCTGCTCTCGGTTTAGGGTTTTTCCTTGCTCCATTTGAATGATTAAGCCAAATGCATAGGGTTGTGCTGCCCACCAAAAGTGTCGTCCTTGGTGTTTATCGAAAAATTTAGGATGATTAAAGTTTTCAGTAATACCTACCACTTCTACTGGATTATCTGGGTCAAAACTTAAGAATTTTTCGCCAATTAAACTGCCACCAGGTTTGAGTAAATCATTAACGGCTTTAGTGACTAAGAATTCGTGTTTTTCGCCGCGGATAGCAGCTTCGCTAAAGGTACGCCCTTCTATGATTTTAAGCCCTGTAATATCAAAGTAATCACGACCTACCCAAGCTTGTGGAATAAAGACCGTTTCTTTACCTGACATATCTTTTACCGTGCTCGAGCGAAGCCCATCATTTACGGGGCTATCACCATGACCGACTTTAACAACACCATCAATGTTTGCCACTGCATTGCGGATTTTTTCTAAGTCATTGTATTTTTGTTCGAGGGTGCGTTCCTGATCGTTGATAAAAAGCATGGTGCTGTAGCGATTCTCAACTTCACTGCCAAGCGGTCGTAATAGCGTTTCTAAAGTTTTGTTTAATGCCATGGTGGCACCAATCACAAGTGCTGTCGCTAAGAAAAGTTGCAACGCAATTAGCAGTTTTACCGTACTACCTTTGATTTGGCTTACACCACCTTTACCTGAACTTTGAATTTGTGTTCTAAGTTGACCAAAGTTGATTAAACGGCTGGTAATAAAGGCAAATAACCAGGCAAATACCACACAGCAAATAATGGCAGAACTAACAACGGTAAGGTCGAGATTGATTGCATTGACGAGTGGTAAATGTCCTGCACTTAAAAACTTAAAAAGTTTAATGCCCCAGGCCGCAAAAAATAGCCCTAGTAATGCTGAGATCACCATCAGTAGGCTTGATTCAACTAAGATGCTGGTGAAAATAACTCGGCGTTTTGCCCCTAAAACGGCCTGCAGTGCAAGTTGTTTGTGTTTAACAACGGCGCGAGAAATAAACAAGTTACTGACATTTAATAGGGCAATAAGCACCAGACTGACCACGCCCACTAACATAAAAATTGCTAAGGTATCGTTGCCGTTAAGTTCCTTTTCACGAAAATTCGTGACGATCGGCACAATGTCGTCTACTTCATCAAATACCGCTTTCCACTCACTTTTTATTTCTAATAAACGAGCATGTAAAAACGCTTTGGTTGATTCGTTTGTTTCGCCCTCTTTTAAGGTGCCAATAAGCTTGAGACTACCAAATAAGTTCCACCAAGGGCTTGGGCGATCCTCATTATAAAAACGCAGGTCTGAGCTGAAGTGAAACCATAGATCACTTTTACTGCGATTAAACATAAATGGGTTTGCGTATTCTTTACCGACCACACCAACAATTTTGTATTGGGCATTCACCAGTTCAATGGTTTTACCTAACACGTTTTTATCGCCGTTATAGTAGGTTTGCCAGATTTGGTAACTAATTAGCACTTCAGTGCTTTTATCATCTAGGCGTTGTTGTGGTGTTAAATAGCTGCCAAGAGCAAGCGGCATATTGGTAATGTCGTAATAATCATCACTGGCAAAGGTCATATTCAATTTTGGCTGACCTGGCAAATTCATGATCACGTCTTCGCCAATATTGATTGCTGCAACTTTATCGAAATTGTCATGGTTGTTGTACCAGTGAATAATCGACTGGAAGCTTTGATATCCTGGGCTATTTTTATCCGAATAAACGTTGTCTTGTTCAACCACTACAAGGCGCGCTTCGTCATCGACATTAAGCGGTTTGATAAAGTAGCTACTAAATAAACTCATCACCACAAAAAAGCAGGCAAGTGTGAGCGACAAAGTGAGCACTATGGCACTGGTAAAGCCTGGTGCTTGCAGCAGTGAACTGCTGGCATGTTTGATTTGTTTGGTTAGGCGTTGGACACTCATGCGTGCGCCTCCAATTGTGTTTCTACATCAATTGCGCTAACTGTCTGGTTACCAGTGTTCAACACTTTGCCATCAAGTAGTTTAACTTGCTTTTTTGCGTAGCCTGCATAGCGCGGATCGTGGGTTACCATGCAAATGGTGGTACCTTGTTCGTTTAGTTCGGCAAGTAACGCCATAACCGCATCACCATTTTTTGAATCAAGGTTACCGGTAGGTTCATCCACTAATAAAATACTTGGGCTGCCTGCGAGTGCACGCGCTATAGCAACACGTTGTTGCTGACCACCCGATAACTGATTTGGTTTGTGCTTAGCACGGTGATCAATTTCCACTTGTTTTAGAGCCGTATTTACTCGCGTATCAATGTCGGTTTTACTCAATGCGGGTTCACGGTATAAAAGCGGTAGGGCTACATTGTCGTAAACACTGAGTTCATCAATTAAGTTAAACGATTGAAAAATAAAACCAATGTGTAAATTTCTGAGCTCGGCAAGGGTATCCATATTAAGACTGCTGGTATCAACCCCTTCAATTTTATAACTACCGTTAGTAACATCATCAAGCAACCCCATCACGCTTAAAAGGGTTGATTTACCGCAGCCTGACGGGCCGCTAATGGCAATATAATCGCCTTTGTGAATTTGTAAGTTGATGTCGCTTAATGCGTGGGTTTCTACGTCGTCGCTAAAGTAAATTTTTGACACATTGGTCAGTTCAATTACCGGTGTATTGTCCATGATTGCTTCCTTAATTATTTGTAATCGTTATTGTTTGCAAGTGTTTAAAATCAGAGCTGTCTGAAATTACAAGGCTGTCACCGGCGTTTACACCTGAATTGATAACTATGTTATCGCCGGCTAGTTTACCAAACTCAACTTGGGTTTTAATCAATTGATTTGTGCTTGGGTTTAAAACAAAAATATGGCGCATTGCATCGCCGCTAATAAAGCTTGGACGACGTACATAAAGGGCGTGATTGAGTTCATCGGTGATTATGTCACCTTCAATAGTGAGTTCTGGTCGCGCGTTACTTGGTAAAGTGCCTGTCAGTTCAAGTTCAATGCTAATACGGCCATCGCTGACAATTGGGTTAATTCGATTAACCACTGCTGACACTGTGCCTGCAAATGTGTTTACTACAGCTTTTTGTTCGACCTCAATGCGGCTTGCTTCGCGCTCTGGCACATGTAAATCAGCAAGTAGTTGATGCTCACTGCCTACCACTGCCAATGGCGCACCCATTTGGACAGATTGGCCTTGCTCTACATTGACTGCTTGTAGCATGCCATTGATGCCTGCGGTCACATTCAGTTTGTCGACATCTAATTGCGCGGCGTTAAAGCTGAGCTCAAATTCGCGCATTAACTCGCGTTCAACTTGTAAGCGTTGATTGTGTAAATCACTTGCTTGGCTGAGCTGCTGCTTGGCAAGAGAAACACGTTTACTGAGCTGCGAAACCGCTAATTGAGAGCGTTTATAATCTAGGGTAGAAACAATGCCTTGCTCAATCAGTTTTTGCTCAGCCTCTGCGCGTAAGTTGGCGTTAGCAAGTTCACTTTCAAGTAAAGTCAGATTTGCTTCAAGGTTAAGCTTTTCACTTTTTTGGCTAAGTTTTAACGCTTCAAAATTAGCTTTTTGACGAGCAAGCGTTAAACGAGCACGGTTCAGTTGTTGCTCAAGTGTGGGATTTGATAGGCGTAAAATCACGGTGTCTTTTGTTACGCGACTGCCTGGTAAATGAAATACTTGCTCTACTTGTGCTTGGTAGCGCGCAGTAATAAAGCGGCTGTGTTTAGAGCGCAGTTGACCAAACCCCGAAACCGTTAAATCAAGTGAACCGCTATTGACGTCTGCAAACAATAGCTCATTTCGGTTAATTGTTGCATCGCCATCACTAAACGAGGACGCAAACCCAACAACTAAACTGAGCGATAAAATAATCGCGAGCGGCATCGGCCAACGTTTCTTTTTATTATTACTCGCAAGGCTGTGTTTAATATCCATCTGACTAACTTCATAACTTTTGGTGGTTAAGCTATAGCGAACGCTGTGCCAAAAAATAAAGCCAATTAAATCAATCGCTTGAATTTTTAGGTTAATGTGGAACTTCCCGCTGATGGGAATATAAATTAAAAGTGGGAAAACGGCTTAGACGTACATTAAGTGAATGGACTTAATTGCATTTCAAAAAAATATTAGCCAGTTTTTTTAACTGGATAATGTTTAATATTCTCGGTTTAAATTTTCTGTTGTCCTAAACTGAATGTAATGATTGGACTTATAAGATGAAAAGTGGACTTTTATGCTTGTAAATGACAGTTACTATTTCCGATGTTTGCTATTTGTTTTTGCTATGTTTTGTTCAAAGTCTAGTATTGCTGTGACAGAAGGGAACTTGTCTCAAACACCTCAAGAAATAACTAAAATTAGAGTGATCCCAAGTAGTGAAAGTGACTTTAATTCTCACGCCTACTATACAAAGTTATTGAAATTAGCACTTGATAAAACACGCGAACAATACGGTGCTGCTGAGATAGTTAAAACAGAAGAAATGATGGTGCAAGATCGATTTTTTATCGAGCTAAATCATGGTGTGATTGATGTTTATTGGACTGTGACCTCAGCTAAAAGAGAACTTGAAGCTATTCCAATTAGGGTGCCACTGCTTAACGGCATGATGGGGTACCGTATTTCCTTAATTTTGAATGAACGCAAACATGAATTTTTGAATCAAGACGTGACGCATTTTTTAAATGATATGATTGCAGGTCAAGGACATGACTGGCCTGATTATACTATTTTAAAGTCCAATGAGATGTTAGTACTTGGTACCAGTCACTATGATTCTTTGATTGAGTTATTAAAGCGTCGAAGAATAGATCATTTCCCTCGCGCAATTAATGAAACTCTGGTTGAAATTGAAACACTGCAAGATGATAAATTAGCGGTAGAACCTACAATGTTAATCCATTACCCTTCGTATATTTTCTTTTTTGTTGCTAAGTCAAAACCCGCGTTAGCCGAGCGTTTAGAGCATGGTTTAAAGCTGGCTGTTGCTGATGGCAGTTTTCAATGTGTTTTTGAAAGTTACATTAATGTGGCGCATCTCAACAATAAATTAGGCATCACTGAGAGGGTATTACTCGCGTTAGAAAACCCCTTATTGTCGAAAGAAACGCGCAAACTTACTTTGCCACAGCTTTGGCAAATAAAAACCGCATCAGATTGTTAGCATCTGATCTGATTATTACTTGTTTTACTCCAACACTATTGGAGAATAAGCAATACCATCAGGGCCGTTGCCTGTGGGCAGTTCAAATAAGGTTTTACCGCTTGGAATATCTATCGCTAGTATATTGTTGTTGCTATAAGCCGATAAAAACAATGTGCGGTCGAAGAAATGATGAGTAAGTATTTCAAAATAAAAATGAATTAAGTACGCTTTTTTAGAAAAAACGATAACCAGCTGCTATACCTATTACATTGGTTAAAGTTAGTAGCGGCTCTATGAAACTCACTGTATCTGTAAGAATATTTGGCGGTTTTGCAATTTTACTTGCGCTTTCATTTATTATTTACCTTGTTGCATTACTCGGTATTCGAACAATAGGTACCGGTGTTGAGCAAGTTAGCGAAAAAAGTGTACCAGCGTTAATCGCAGGTGCTGATTTGTCTGAGAACATTCTAGTCGCTGAACTCGCGCTAGTTGAACTGGCTTCGACAGAGAATCTTAAACAAGCTACGGCTTTACGTTCTATCATTGAAAAAGCCAATTTAGGGAATACACAAGCCGTTAACGGGTTAGAAGCCGTTATAAAAGATCACAGAAAGCTCGCCGAATTATTTACCCAGACAAAATCACACAACGAAGACTTTTTAAGCGCTTCCGATGAAGTCATTAACGATTACTTTAGTATGCTTAAATTGCTCGAAGTGACTAAAGAGCGAGCCCGAGAGTTTGGTGATATGGGGGATGAAAGCCTAAGCCTTGCTTATGATCTGGAGGGACTTAGCGATGACGATGCCATTAATAACGCGATTAGTGAATTTGTTACTGAAGTTGAAACCAGTGTTGATGAGGCAAACAGTGCACTTGCATCAAACATTGTATTTGAAATATTAAGTATTGAATCAACACTTAAAGACTCAAACAACCGTATAACAGAGTTATTTGCCACGTTTTCAAAGGCACCAAGTTTACGTAATGATGAATCAGTTATTTTGATGAAAGATAACTTGGGACGATTTTTAAAAGCCTTAGTAGGTAATGAAAGTGCAATTAAAGCGAGAATTGACAGTTTAAAACGACAAAAAGAAGTATCAGAGCAATTAAAACAAGCGAAGCGACTGGGTGATAATGCGAGAGAAACGTTGCATCAACTTAATGAGAATATTAAAGCGGATAGTGTTGATATTAAAAATACTGCGCTTGAGTTAGTAAAACAAAATCAAATCATTACCAGTATTTTGACACTCTTCACTTTAACGCTATCAGGTATCGTTGCCTACTTTGTAACACTATCGATCAAAAAACCTTTATCTCAAGCCGTGGAGCAGATTAAGCAAGCGGCTACGGGCGATATGACAGTGCAATTTACAAAAATGCGTGACGATGAGCTCGGTGAACTCGCTGATAATATGCAGAGCTTGGTTAATACATTACGCAGTACGTTAAAAGAAATATCTAATAACTCGAATAGGTTGGCTACCACAGCCGAGGAAACCAATACCATCGCGCAACAAAGCTATGAAAGTGCGTCGTCTCAACACAAAAAGATGCAAATTATGGCTGATTCTATTTCAGAGATGAAAGACACCGTTCAATCGGTTTCCAATAGTATTCACAGCACGTTAGAGCAAGTAGACCAAGCGAATCAAGATGCTGAGCAAGGGCAGGTTGTACTCAATACCAATATTGCCAATATTAATTTACTTAATGATGCAATCACTCAGTCAGCCACTGCCATTGAGTCACTGAACGCAGACACCAACAATATCAGCTCGGTGCTCGATATTATTCGTGGTGTAGCAGAGCAAACAAACCTATTGGCATTAAATGCAGCGATTGAGGCTGCTCGGGCAGGTGAGCAAGGTCGTGGATTTGCCGTGGTAGCTGATGAAGTAAGAACGTTAGCGCAAAAAGCCCACGATGCGACGCAAGAAATTCAACAAGCAATCGAGAATTTACAACAAGGTGCGAAGCAAGCTGTGGAGACAATGTCTAAGTCTCAAAGTGAAACACAGCAATGCGTTGATGGCATTCAAAGTGTTGATGTAATGCTGAACTCAATTCTTACAGGCATCACTAAAATTAAAGATATGAGTCAACAAATAGCAACGGCTGCCGAGCAGCAGAGTATCGCTGCGTTGAGTCAACATGAAAATATGATGGAGATGCAAGAAAACACGGAGCTATCTGCGGCCCATGCTGAGGAAAATAATCAAGCTAGCCAACAGTTAGCCTCAATGGCAGAAACTCAACGAGAACTAATGAGTAAATTTAAAACGTAGGAGCACATTAATGAGAGTATTTATTTTATGCTTAATGACCACTTTACCTTACTTTGCATTTAGTGGTGTTGCACAAGCCGGTACCTGTGAAATTAAATACACACGCACAGCGTGTCCGGGTAAAGAAGCGATCAGTTATAAAAAATGTAAGGGTAAACAGAATTGTTCTAAGTTCAAAGAAGCTGCAAGTGCTGCTGAATGCGGTGATATGGCAGTAAAATCATGTAGAAATAAACGCCTTACAGTCACAAAATCTAAAGTTATAAATGCATTATTTGATGGGCAACAAATAAAAGCGAGTAATGGTAGTGATGACTTCTGCACCGTTTATGAAAAAGCGAATGAAGAATTTAATAAGTGTGATGGGTAATATTCACTCGTTTTTTGTGCGGTGGTTATCTCACTCATAGGCTTTGGGCTTACTCTTCATTGTTGTGTTTTGAACAATGCTGGTAAGCCCTCGTTTTGCTATTTTGAGTTGTTTTACGCTTTTTTAAGCATTAAAAATAGCGTTAACTCGTGATATAAATTAACCACAGTTAAATACTAAATGGAGTTGATAAGGGTGACCAAGCGAGTCGCCAGCAATATCCCCACCAATACTCAAAGCGGCACCCGCATCGTCCACATGGCTGCGACCAAAAATCCACATAGCGGTACCTGCGGCTTCTACCGCCTTCGCGATATTACGTTTTGTTAAGTAATCTTCTTCATCCATATTGCCAATATAATCAACGTTTTCAGAAACAACATACGGTGTTGATTTCGACTCTTTGCAATACGATTTTGCTTGATCGAAAGCCTTTTCCGATACGTCAGATTTTGTTTCGCCATATAAATCGATGTAGTGATTACCGTCACTGCTTGGTCGAACATTATTATGATGAGCACATGCAGTTAAAAGTAATGCTGCTGTTAGGGTTGTGGCTTTGGTTAAAAACGTCATGTTGCACCTATTGAGAAAGTATTTATAGGTGTAATTATTGCGGATGATTATTGCGAAAGTTGTAAGTAAATGTTGGCCATTTGTAGCCTAGTAAATACACTTTTTAACGGACGATAATACATGGTTAAAAAACTTAAAAAAAGAGAATGAAATGCTTGTGTATTTAAAATGTTCAGATACTATTGCGGCGAATTAATTGACTCATTTTTAATCAAGAGGAAAGTGATGAGCAAAGTTAAAAAGTTGCAGCATGACCATGGTCGTGGTGAGATTAAAGACAATGCTATTAAAGCATTAGTTACCAGTACATTGTTTAAAAGCAAAGTAGAAAAAGCGAAAAAAGGCAAAGGCAGTTACCAACGCAACAATAAGCACAAGGGGCGAGAACCTTATCTTAAGGCAGCCTAAGCTTTAACATAAGGTTTTTTTCTTCGATGTTATTTTGTGTGCTAAAAGGCTGAAAATTAGCCATACACTTTTAAATACATACGTTTAAGCGGGTTTTATACCCGCTTTTTGTTTTTTTAATCGCATAGCACTTTTCAAATACGGGGATAATTCTGTAGTCTTAGCAGGTCTATTCTTTAAAGGAGTTTCGCGATGTTGCGAACAATTGTATCTGTAAGCTTGGGATTAGCGCTCAGCGCCGGTGCCTACGCCAATGAGGTTATGACACCTGAGAAACTTTGGCAATTAAAGCGTGTAAGCGCATTAGGTTTAAATAAAGAAAAAACACACCTTATTTATAAAGTAACCACACCAAGTGTTGAGAAGAACGATTTCAGCAGCAAAGTGTATCAAGTTTCACTGAAAGGTGGCGAATCTCAATTACTTGAAGCCTATCAAGGCGTGGTGATTGATAAAAGTATCTCACCTGATGGCAGCAAAAAGTTGTTTCACGAAAAAGTTAAGTTAGAAGATATTTTAGCAACGGATCGCCATAAAGAACTTGGCAAAGCCAATGCGTATGTTTTTGATGACTTGAACTATCGCCATTGGGATACGTGGAAAGACGGTAGCTTTAAGCACGTATTCTATCAAGACTTAAAAACAGAAGAAAAAGTCGACATTATGCAGGGCATGCCGTTTGAAAGCCCGACCGCACCGTTTGGTGGTACGTCTGATTATACTTGGGGCCCAAAAGGTGAAAACATTTACTACGTGAGCAAAAAGCTAACGGGTACTGACTATGTTCAAAGCACTAATACCGATATTTATCGCTACAACCTAGCAAGCAAGAAAACGACTAATCTTACCGAGAAAAATCTTGGCTATGATAAGTACCCTGCGTTTTCACCAAAAGGCCATTTAGCATGGTTACAAATGGATGAAGCGGGCAACGAAGCAGATAAACAAGATATTATTGTTCGTGTTAAAAACCGTGACTACAACTTAACTGCGCATTGGGATGGTACTGTAAACAGCTTCAAATGGAGCCCAGACGGTAAAACAATTTACTTTGTGGCGCCAACAAAAGGCACGGTGCAGTTATTCCAAGTGTCGGTTAACACTAAAACCAAAGCCAAGCCTAAAATTAAACAACTTACCGATGGTCAGTTTGATGTAAATGGTATTGTTGCAGTACTAAAAGATAAGCTTGTGGTAACGCGTAACAGCATGAATGCCGCGCGTGAAATTTATCGCTTTGATCTTGGTAGCAAAAAACTTACTGCGCTTACCAAAGAAAATGATGCCTTATATGCTTCACTAGACTTACCAAATGTTGAAAAACGCATGGTAAAAACCACCGATGGCAAAGACATGGTAACTTGGGTGATTTACCCACCTAACTTTGACAAGAGCAAAAAGTACCCAACGCTACTTTATTTACAAGGTGGTCCACAGTCTGCGCTTTCTCAGTTCTACTCATTCCGTTGGAACTTCCAGGTAATGGCATCTCAGGGTTACATTGTTGTTGCGCCTAACCGTCGTGGTATGCCAGGTCATGGTGAGCAATGGAACAAAGACATTAGCAATGACTGGGGCGGTCAGGTAATGGAAGATTACCTTGCAGCGATTGATGATGTTGCGAAAGAGTCATACGTGGATAACACGCGCATTGGTGCCGTGGGCGCAAGTTACGGCGGTTACTCAGCGTTTTATTTAGCGGGCAATCACGAAGGCCGCTTTAAAACCTTTATTGCGCACTGTGGTATTTTCGATTTACGCAGTATGTATGGCACGACCGAAGAGTTGTTTTTCGTAAATAACGAACTAGGTGGCGCATATTGGGAAGATAATGCAGCAGCGAAAAAAGCGTATGGTCAGTTCAACCCAATTAACCACATTGAAAAATGGGATGCACCCATGTTTGTTATTCATGGTGCTAAAGACTACCGCGTACCGCTTGAGCAAGGTATTGCGGCGTTCCAAGCAGCTAAATTACGTGGTTTGAAAAGCCGCTTTATGCTGTTCCCAGAAGAAAATCACTGGGTACTTACGCCGCAAAATGGCATTGTATGGCAGCGTGAGTTCTTTAAGTGGTTAGAAGATACGCTTTAATGAGATTTTTCTTACTCCCCTTTGAGTAAGACTCTAATTTAAAAGTTTAAAGCCTTATTGATGCGCATCAATAAGGCTTTTTTTTGGCCTTAATAATTCAGTAGACGCCTCAAGATTAATTAGCTACTTTAGTAAGATAATTATAAAAATCGTCCAATAAAACAATGACAAACAGCACTTCACAGTTTAATGCCACAATAATAAGCCAGGTGGCACAATATATTTATGATCACAGTGAAGAAGCAATAAACATTGAAGGACTGGCCGATTACGCAGGATTTTCAAAGTATCATTTTAACCGTCTGTTTTTTGCTGCAACAGGATTCCAACTTGGTGACTTTATCAAGCGGCAGAAACTCGAAAAAGCGATGTTTTTATTACAAAACGGCGGCAATAATATCTTAGATGTGGCACTAAGTGTAGGTTATGACTCGCCCTCGTCATTTACCCGCGCATTTAAAACTAACTTTGGCTGCACACCCTCTGATATCTTAAACGGTAAATCACCACTTAATGTAAGAGCGGGTAATTTACCGCCTAAAAAGTTAGCGAAGAACACAGCGCTTGAGCCAACTTGGCGAGACCTATCCGATACAAATATTTGGGGGCTCTATGGCACAGGTTTTACCGAACAATCATTTTCAAATGTGGCAGGGCAGTTGTATCAGCGTTTAGCCGAGCTTGCAGAACCCCTTGATTTTAGAGAGCTTCAACCTATCGGTGTGGCAATTGATAACCCTTGGGTTGGCGAGCAAACACAAAGCCAATTTTTTGCAGGATTTGTAAAAGGATTAACGCAAGCACAACAATTAGATAGTTATACGCTGCATGTGGGGCGTTACGCATGCTTTACCCATAAAGGACCTCACAGCACAATGTGGCAAACCATTTCTCAGGTGTATGCGCATTGGGTGTTGCCAAACCAAATACGATTGAAAGATCAGCATATTGTTCAGTATTACTTAAATAACCCGGCAGATACGCCGCCGCAAGAATTAATTACCGAACTGTATTTCGCAGTAGAAAGTGATGACTAATTCATAATCGCACTTTCTGCACAGTTTGCTTACTCGTTTTTGGTTAAAGTGAAGCTAACTAAAGAAAAGGACTAGCATTTTATGAAGTTAACTCAACTTTTATTACTTGTGTGTATTGTAGTTGCCGCAATGTCTGTTGACAGTGTTTCAGCCAAAGAAATAACAAAGTCAGGTAACTTACACTCAACTGACGTAGATTTTTTTAATAGCACCACTAATCAGCCCGTGAAGACTAAGTTCTGGTATTTGGCTGGTGAGCTGCAATGTGGTAAGACAATTTGTTTAGCAGCATCGCAAAATAAACGTAAACTTGCGTTAATTTCGCATGGAGCATTTGGCTCACCCATTGAAATGAACTGGTTAGGTTATGCACTCGCATCGCAGGGGTGGCTTGTTGTGGGCGTTGCTCACTATGGTGAATCGTGGGTATATGGTAAAGACACCATAGATCCAAGTGTGCTTGCGCGTTTTTGGCAGCGCCCGCAAGAGGTTAGCTTTGTTATTGAGCAATTAACTAACGAAGGCTTACTTAATCTAGATATCGATAACAGTAATGTATTAATGCTTGGTCACTCCGCTGGTGGCTTCACGGCATTAGCGCTTGCGGGTGCGAAGCTAGAAGCCGGAAAATCAGAACGTTATTGTGCGTTAGATACTGCGAAAAACGATAAAAGTTGTGCTTATAACACGCAACAAACAACACCATACACAAAAGATAAAATTCACAAAATCAGTAAAGTGCAAGCGAGTATGGTGGATGCGCGTATTAAAGCAATTATCTCACTTGATCCAGCGCTTGGTCACGCGGTGAATGAAACCAGTTTGATGGACGTGACAGTACCCACCTTAGTGATTGGCTCAGTTGAAAATGACTTTCTGCCGTTTAAACAACATGCACAATATTATGCTGAGCATATTAGAAATGCAGATCTAATTGGCATAGAACAGGGCGCTGGGCATTTTATTTATATTAATGAGTGTGAACATAACTTTAAAGCGCAAGGAATATTGTTATGTAAAGACCGTGAAGGTGTTGACCGTAAAGCACTGCAACAACAGGTGCTTGGCCACGTGTTTTCATTTATTAATCGACAAGGCTTAAATCAGTTATAAGTATTTATTATCGTGCCTTGTTGATACGCTAAACAAGGCCTCCCCTCTTTCATTAAACGTTTAAGAAGCAAGTACTTCTTTGTTAAAAGCTGTCTTAAAATGTAGCGTCATACTACAGTTGCTCACAAAGCAAAACGTTATCTTACACGCTTCGGTGATAATCTTGCCGGCGATTTTATTAAGCATAACGGAACGCATTATGAAGCTATTTTTCCCATCGATGATTGCAGCAGCTATTTTATTGGCAGGTTGTGGTGGTTCATCATCTTCAGATTCGAGCACAACTACGACGGCCGAAGTACATACTATTAAACCTGCAGATATTGCAGCGTACGTTGCTGACTATAAAACGAAAGTAACAGAGAATAATGTGCAAATAGATGGTAAGAATTCAACAATTGAGTTACTTGATATCGATATGGATGAGGGTGCGCTTTATATCCGTTACGAAGAGGGCGTTATTGAGCTTGGTTTTGACTTTGATGAAGAGAAACCAACAAGCAGTTTGGCTGTTGTTAGGAACAGTGATAATGAAAATGCGCTGATTGGCGAGGATTTGCAAGTAATTGAGCAAGATGCTGGCTTTACAATTACAGGACGTATTGTAGATCAAACAACGTTTGGGCAGTATGACCTTACTTTGATGTTTAATGAAAGCTTGATCTCAGGGGGAAGCAGCCAGCTAGTTGTGACAAATAATTCAGCGGTGTTATCTGGCATACTTGGCACTAAAACGTATGTTCAATTTCAAGACTTATCGCTGGACCACCCAAGCGTAAATCGCATTGTGTTTAAAAGTGTTGCTGGTTCAGTAAACGATGCTATTAATATGCACACAGGCAGACTAATACGCCAAGGTCAGTACACGACTGTGATGAATGCAGATGGCGAAGCGTATTCTGGCGGGGTTGATTTATATGCAGCTGGCATCACAAAAGAGTATCAAGCTGGCGGTAAATTGGGTGTGCATGCGTGGTGTTGTAAAGGGGATAAAGACGCGGGAGAGCTAAGCCAAAAAGACCCTGCTCACGGTGCGCAGTTAACGTATTTTAGGGAAATCTTAGGCAAAGAACTTGGCCCAGAGTTTTATTTTTTCACAATAAATGCGGCGCCTGCGGATGATATTCATTTAATGACACAAACGGAAATTGATAAATACTTTTTCTAACTCAGTTCAAGTTAGTGTAAAAAAGGCTCAATTATTTGAGCCTTTTTTACGTGTGACGTTTCTTTTTGTTTAGTCACTGTGTAGAAGATGATTCAAGCATGGTATAACCATTTATCATTATTATGAGTTTATTTTTCGCATGCCTTTTAATGGAGCTCTGAGCCAATGCAAGATACTTTTAATAGGGTTTTATTGATATTAGTAAGCACATTTTTGCTGCATGCTTGCTCTGTAACGGATAATAAGAAACATCTTTTACAAAATGTGGTGGATGAGTATTACACGGTATATAGCGAGCGAACTGACTTTGAGCGATTTATGGCTTTTTATGATGAACAAGCTCAATTAGAAGACATCATTTATGGCAATTCACTTAATAATAAAAAAGAGATCAGAACTTTTTTTGCATGGGATAAGGGTCAATTTGAAATGCTCGCGGGCAAACCCGTTTTAACTATTTCAAAGCAAGTAATTGACGGTCGTAACGTTATAACTGAGGGGTATTTCAATCAATTCAAATATAATGGTCAAGTTTTAGGGCCTTGGCTATTTGTTATTGTTCATCAGTTCAACGACAAGTATAAAATTATCAAACAAACGGATTGGATTAATTACACTCCGCGAAAACAGTTTCTTGGTGGTAAGAATATGAATCAAGGATTACACGAAAAGTAATTGGGGCAACAAGCGTTGCCCAAGCGCAGTTTAATCTACATCCACCAAGCTCATAATATTGAAAGCCATATTACCTGAAGGGAACTCCTCTTCATTGGCAAGTACAGCAACAAAGTAACCATTGTCTTCTGAGCGTAAAATGTAACTCACAAAGCCATCAATACCGCCACCATGTTGATAGAACTTTTCATTGTGGCGATTAGTACTTATATTCCAGCCAAGGGCATAGCCATTTAAGCCTACAGTGTACATTTTTTGTGTAGCTTCTTCTGAAATTAGCATGCGGTTGGCAACACCTTGATGCCATTTATATAAATCTTCCACCGTGGACACTAATGCGCCCGCGGCATAAGGTACTGTCATTGAAATACCGCCAACCGGCTTATTGTTGCTGTAGCCTTGTGCAAAATTATCATAGCCAATTTTATCTTTGCCATAACTACTGTTAGTCATATTGAGCTTTTGAAAAATCTCTTGCTCAATAAACTGGGCATACGTTTTACCACTCACTTGCTCAATAATATAACCTGCAATCACGTAGTTTGAATTGGAATATTTAAACTGGCTACCCGGCGTAAATTCGAGCGGTGCATCTTTAAATTTTTCAATTAATTGAAGCGGAGTTAGCGACGTATTTTTGTAAGAAGAGAAGTTTCCCATTTCAGTATAGTTTTTAATGCCGCTGGTCATATTGAGCAGATGTGTAAGTGTAATAGTTTCACCATTTGGATAGTCATTTAGGTACATGGCAAGCGTATCATCCAATGAGAGAAGACCACGTTCTTCGAGAATCAATACAGCCATCGCTGTAAATTGTTTACTAATCGAACCTATGCGAAATATGGTCTCGGAGGTGTTTTCTACTTTGTTAGCACGCTCGGCGTAATCGTAGCCACGGTTCAGTAAAATTTCTCCATCTTTAGCGACTAACACCGCGCCAGAAAAGTCTTGGCTTGCGACGTATTGCGCTAAAGTTTGACCATCATTTGGTTTCGAAACTTCGATTTCTTTGTCGCTTGAACAGGCAACAAGGGTAAGTGACACAACAGAAAATAGTAGAGATTTATAAAGCCCTTTAGCGGTTAACATCCTAGTTTACTCAGTTAGTAATAGTTGCATTTAGCGTAGCAATGCGTGCTTTTAACTACTTTGGGTAATTTGTTTGAAAATGTTGGTAACTTTTAACAATTAGACACGTCTTGAATGGATCTGCTTGAGTAATGATGACTTAATTAATGTTTGTCGAAGACGGTAACTTTAAGTTTTGTAATTACACAGCAACTTCTCGATATAACTCTATACTTAATAAGACGTTATCTTCAAAAGGCGAATCTATCAGTGGCTCTCAAGCGTTACACAGTAAGGCGCATAAATGAAAGAGAATGAATTAACCATACTCCTTCTTGAGCAAATGCCAGAGATGAATGGGGTATTATTATCTATCTTACATGAGTTAAATTTCTCAAATATTCATCTTTATAAGCGGGTTGAAGATGCTTGGCGCCACTTTAAAAAAATTCCACCCGATTTAATTATTTGTGACTGGTACCCAGATAAGTACGATACCTTAGCGTTATTAAAACAAGTGAGACAAGCATCTCAAGGGTCAGATACTCCGTTTATTATTGTTTCAGGCATTATTGAACACAACTTGGTAAAGCAGGCGATTGCAATGGGGGTTAGCGAATACATTGTAAAGCCATTTTCAGTGAATATGTTTGAGCAAAAAATTAAACTTGCACTTCAGCATAAAAAGAGTACGAATAATGGTAATTTCTTTAAGCCAAAAATAAGAGAAACATTTAATACTAAGATAGGGTTATGTTTTAAAAATAGCAGTTTAATGGATTTGGTTTTGCCTCAGTTGAAAAGCTTTACGAGGGCACATTTTCAAACCATAGATGCGGCTTTGATGTCTGCTGAAACCGACAAAACACTCGATTTATTAGTGATTGAACATGATTTATTATTGGCTCAAACATCATTGCAATCAAAGCTCCTCAAAATGTGTCACTCGGGCCAACTCGACGTTATTTTGATAAGTGAACAACCGATACCAATAGAAAGCAATGAGTTACGTAAACGAGGGTTTAAACACTTTATTGATACGCGTCATTCGCTGGTGGATTTAGCCACAAGAGCAGATTTAATTATCAATTTGAAAAAAGCCTTGCTGCATACCAAAGACACAGTCATGCAAGCAGCTTCAGAAGTGCACGAAGCGAAAGAGTTTGAAAATAATGTGCTTGAGTCAATACAATCAGAAGCAGCGCAAATTTCAAGCCTAAGCCAGCAAATTAAAGCAACGGCAAAAAAGTCTAGTTTGGCCCATCAATTGAGCAATGAAATACATCAACGTGCAGAAAAAATAGAATCTTACAAGTCAGTACTTACTTCAAGCTTAAAAGACTTAAAAACACTTCAACATTCAGAAAAAGAATTACTTTCGGTATCTCAACTTATTGAAAAAGCAAATGAGTTATTCAGTAATCAATTGAAGCAGCGAAAGATTAGTTTTGTCAGCCAGTTATCTGGCGAAGAACACGTAAACGTTAATCCGACACTTTTTGCTAGCCTATTTATGTTTTTGATGCGGTCAATTATTTTGGATAGCCGCTATGAGAGCAACATTGAGTTCAGCGCTGAAATAAATAACGAGAGCACTTTCATTGATGTCCAAATTTGTGCCGAAATGACAGGCTTTCCCCATTTGCAAGACATCATGAAGCACACTTGGTTTGAACAAAATGGCGAACTTAACTTCGTTTTAAAAGACACCATAGAACAATTGTGTAAATCACAGTTACATCACTACGAAATTAAATTTGATCAAACTATAAGCTTGCTGAAGATAATATTTAGTGTAGCTGCTTAATTTATAAAGTGTTTGAAAGAGCGAGGCGGTATGATTCTGCTTCAAAATCCTTTTATCCTAGTCGCTTACTACTCATTTATTCTGTTATGGACAGTGAAAGTTCATATGTTAAAAAAATCGATTAACCTTTTATTACGGCTTATTTGATTTGTTGTAAGCCTGATTTCATGTTCAATCCTTTGCGTCTATAAACACATAAAGTGGGCGCAATAATGTTGGTTAGTATAACTTTTGAGCAATAAGGTTTGCGGCTACCCACTAACCAATGTGTAATATTAAATCACTGAAACTACATTTAGCCCCATTCACCTCTTAGAGAAAGAAATACCAAACTACAAATTTATTTCCCGCATTCCGCTATTATCAATTTTCTATTGAAAAAGATTCTGCCATTTTTACGTTAATTAATAATAAATTAAGCCATATACTAGAAGCCGCTCTCATTCTCTAAGGTATTCCAAATGAAACGGTTTGTAGCTCTTTATTTGTGTCTTTCTGCATTTGCCCTTCAATCAGGGGTTGCATTTGCGAAAGACAAAGTATCAAAGGTGATTACACCTGAAAATATTGAATGGGGTTACCTAAACCCTTTAAGAGGCGCTTTAAGCCCGGGCGCAGCCAACCTCTGGGGAGATAGAGCTCAGAACACAGCAACTGGAATGCTTGTTCGATTTAAAAAAGGGTTTCAGTCTCCACCTCATATTCACAATGTTTCTTATAGAGGCGTAGTTATAGATGGTCTACTACACAACGCTAGCCCTGACGCTGATAAAATGTGGATGCCGCAAGGTTCATTTTGGACTCAACCCGCGGGTGAAAACCATATTACCGCTTCAGATGCTGAAACAAACTTGATTTATCTAGAGATTGATTCTGGACCTTATTTGGTTAAGCCATCAAAAGAAGCTTTTGATAGTGGCGAGCGCGCTCTAAACCTTCACACAAATAATATCGTTTGGTTAGGTGAGAAAGACTTGAAGAATATTAACGTCGAAGGTGCTGAGTCGAGTTATTTGTGGGGAAGTACTTCAGATTTGGGTGGTTCAATGCTTAAAATTCCTACGAACTTCAAAGGAGCAATACTGACAGAAGCCAGTGAGTTTAGAGCAGTACTCGTTTCAGGAAGAGTTAATTACAGTTCCTCAGAGCAGCGAACGATAGAGCTGACTGCTGGTAGTTACCTTGAGTCAATCGGTGCTTTTAAACACGAAATAACGAATGTTGGAAACCAAGACGCTATTTTTTATATCCGTACAAATCAAAAATATCGCGCAGAGTTTATTGGAAGCAAACATAGTCAGGGTTCTTCTTAATGGAAGACGGTTGGAAATGAAAGTTTAATGGCTGACATGGGGAAAAAATAGCAACGTGTCTCCTTTAAATGAAGCAAGGGTAGCACTAGTCAGTTTTCATCTTTATTGAGATACATTCTTTTATCTGCCTTTTCCAGAAGTGCATCCATCGAAGTACCATCCTCAGGATAAGTGGAAAACCCCACACTCGCACTGATATGCAGCTCTTGTGAGTTATATTGAATCGGGAGTTCAATACAGTCTTTTAACATTTGACTAGCGCGGGGTTCAGTTACTGGGTCTGCAAACAAAATAACAAATTCATCACCACCGACTCTGGCAACTAAATCTGTATCCCTAATATATCCCCTTAAGCGTTTGCCCACTTCAACCAACACATCATCGCCGCACTTGTGACCATAGGTATCATTGAGAGGTTTAAACTTATTTAAATCTATATAGCCTATGGTAAATTCTTTGTTATTGCGTCTGGCTGAAGCGATAAAATACTCAAAACGCTGTGCCAACAAATTTCGATTGGCACACTTGGTTAAACTGTCGTATAGCGCAAATTCCCTCAGTTTATTTTCATATTCAACTTTCTCGGTAATATCTTCAATGAGACCGATGAACTGTATACCGCCTTCGATTTCAATTTTGGAAACAGATAAACGTATGGGAAAAATTGAGCCATCTTTTCGTTGCGCTTCTACATCTCTACCTGTCCCAATAATCTTTTTAATGCCAGAGTGTAAGTGATTGCTGATATAGCTATCATGGTTTTCTTTGTAGGCTTTAGGCATTAAACAATTAACGTTCTGTCCTATAAGTTCTTTTTCACAAAAGCCAAACATTAATTCAGTTTGCGAGTTAATCGCTAAAATAGTGCCTCGTTCATCTATTCTTATAACAGCATCTACTAAAACATTAAGTGTTGCAGAAACAATAGCCTCTTGAGAGTAAAGTTGATGTTGGACTTCATCTCTTTTTTCTTTTTCATGTGCAACTTGCTGCAGTGAGTTATTTTTTTCAGCCGTCACAAGCGCTAATTCTTGCATCGTACAACAATGTTGAAGGTCGCTCTCAATGATGTATTTTAACTGTGATAATACTTTTTTTAGTTTGTTTGAATAATTTGTTGGTTTGTTATCAATGACACAAAAAGAACCGAACACATCGCCATTCGGCCAGAGAATGGGTTCGCCAAAATATGAGCAAACACTGCCAGCTACCACAAATGGTGCATCTTTCCAATGTTGATCGTTTTGCGCATCTCGAACATAAATGGATTGTTTTTTTTCCACTATGTACTTGCAAAAAGTCTTTGTATTCCAACTCCAACCACTTCCTGGCTCAAGAAAATTTTCATCATTATCACTGGTCGTTAAAACATTAAAATGGTCACCTTTATACTCGACAATATCCGCACTTGCAGCATTGAAAAGTTCTGCAAGCATATCAACGAGCTTTTGCCATTTCTGAGTGTCTACTCCATCAACCCTGACGTAGGTATTATCAATATTCAATTTCGCTTCTAACATATGAGACCTACAATTCACCAAAGGCAGACATATGAAATATAATTTCATCAATTTTTGAAGGAGGTAAGGTATTGAGAGGCAAAGATGCCAACCCCTCTAGCGACTTACTAAATTTACTTAGCAGTGACTCATCTGAAATGACTTTCATTTGACGCCAGCTTTTGTAGCTTCTTTGTTTAATGTTTTCTGCATAAATAAGTGTTAACCCAGAATGTCTTTGATCTTCTTTAATTGATTCAATTAGATTTAAAACATCCGACTTAGGCCCCTCTAAAGCTTGAATAAACATATGATTACAGTAAACAAGACAGCCAGATATTTCGTTATGGTTGTTATTGCTTGATGCGATTTGTTCAATATTCGCAAGCTCATTACTCAACACATCATCCGAAATTGTTGAGTGACTGATATATACAACTTTATATATTTCATCTAATTTCACGATAATCTCTCTAGAGCATGTAGAAATGCGAAGCAGTTCTTAACAACCTTTTATTAGATAAATGTAGCTATGTATTTAAATTTAGAAAAGGTCAATTCGACCGCCGATGACTTTTAAGTGTTAAGCAAGGGGGCTTCAGGGGGGAGGTATTGTTTTCAAATTTAATATTTAATGGAACTACGCAGTGAGGCAATTGGAAGCTCGCTGGTGGAGCCCTGCGAGCACCTAAACTTAAGAGCACAGTTAGATTAGTGTACGGTAATTGGCTGATCATTTACGACGAGCGATTGGCCGTTTTCTTGGGCGCGAATAAAGCTAGAAATTAAAACGTTGTTTGACAATGTATTTACATCACCCACTTCTTCTACCATACAAAACATAATGGACTCCCAACCGAGTTCTTTAACAAAACGTTTGAGTTGTTTGAGGTTTTCTTGATAATTTTTGTCGGTTGTCAAAAGGCCGATAGAGTGTTTATTACCAAGTTTGTACTTCTCGTTGTTTGATGTTGCGCATTTTGCGTAACCGCTCAATACATAGACTATGTTTGCTTGTTTGTTCATGGTGGTAACTTTAAAATCTGTTAATGCATACTGCGCTTTGTATGCATTTTTTAAACCAAACCATCCAAGAGCGTTAAAATCTTCGTGTTTGCCTTTAAAAGCCGATAAATTAAATTATCTTTATGTCGCTTCAATAGGCAATAAGCCCATAAATCGTCAATTTTTTGTTGTGATTAAAAAATGCAATAGTGTTTAAGGCTTTTCAGAACATGCTTTCCAAAAAGAGTCACCTAATACTCTGTTAATTTCTTCGGCTGAAGTGAGCCCTTTTGAAATCGCATCAATAGCGACTTGATGCAAGTTTCTGGCGCCACTATCAGTCGCTATTTTTCTTAACATACTGGAACTTTCACCATTTCTTATTGCATCCGCTAGCTGATGATCCATTGTAATGATTTCAAATAATGGCATGCGCCCTTTATAGCCTGTTTGATCACACTTTTCGCACCCCACAGCTGTCATCATATTTAGTTTTGGAAAAATATGTTTAAGGCGTTCGCTGTGTTTATCCTTTGCTGAAGAGCCTTCTTTCCTGCAATTTGAACAAAGCTTTCTCACTAACCTTTGCGCAGCGACCCCTTTCAAAGAGTCAGCAATAATTGGGCGAGAAACTCCCAGGCCAATTAATCTAGGAATGGTTGTAATTGCGTCACTCGTATGTAAGGTGGTCATAACAAAGTGGCCAGTAATCGCGGCTCTAAATGTAATTTCGGCTGTTTCTTCATCACGAATTTCGCCCATCAATATGACATCGGGGTCTTGACGTAAAATGCTTCTTAAAGCGCCGGAAAAGGTCAGGTTTTGATCTGGGTTGATATTAACTTGGGCTATTCCTTCAATTTCATACTCGACAGGGTCTTCAACGGTAACTAGGCATTTTTCGGGGCCATTTATTTCTTTTAAAGCAGCATAAAGGGTACTGGTTTTCCCCGATCCAGTTGGACCCGTGATAACAAAGATCCCCTCGCTGCTTTGCAATAAATTTTTGAAGGTTTGGAGCTCTTTATCTTGTAAGCCAATCTCGTCGAGTTGATTTACCGCAGCTTTGATCAAAAGGCGGATTACAACTTTTTCACCGCCTTTCACCGGTAGAGTCGATACACGTAAATCAACATCTTGACCTTTAAGCTCTAAGTTTACACTGCCATCTTGAGGGATCATCTTTTTAGCTAAATTGAGTCGAGCAATCGCTTTTATACGCTGAATAATCGGAATAAATACTTGTACTGGCAGCTCTGATATCACCCGTAACATGCCATCAATGCGGTAGCGAACTATGCCGCCACCATGAAAAGGTTCAATGTGGATGTCACTGGCTTTTAAGATAAATGCTTCCAAGAGCATTTCAGAAACAATTTTTACGATTGCTGAATTAGCAGAAATAGAGTCTGTTTGAGTTGATAGTGTATTAGTTTGATTAGACTTGATAACAATATCATTTTGAGACAATGCCTCGTCTTCATAATATAACTCTGTCCATTTTGTAATGGTCTCAGGGTGCGCTAATTGAGATATAACAGGAATGGTTGTTAAAAACTCAACCATTGATTCCATGTCTGCATCGAACGGATGGGGCGATGCTACAACGAGTTGACCATCAGTTAAACTAAGCGGGAAAATACTATACTCTTTCGCTACTTTTAGCGGTACGTAATGTAGTAGCTTTTCAGATATATTTTGTGGACTCTCAGCAATGGTTAAATCAAAATGTTCGGCGATCATTTTTGTTAATGTGTTAGCATCAACATCGAGTAACTGTTCTGCGCTCTGCCATGCTGAAACGGGGCAACTAGTGTCAGAAAAGTTGCTAATTTCTTGACCTTTAGCATTTTCAAGACAAAAGCGATGCAGCCACTGAAAGGTTTGATTACTTCTATGTATGTCATTATTTTCAGTCATAATTAGTCCATGTAAATTTTATCGTCCTTGGCATCAAAGATAATATTGGAATTACCATGAGGCATCGTTAAACGAAAATGATCATTGCTAATTTTCTCGTATGAAACATCTATCACGGCTGCAATAGGACTTGGCAGGTCATCAGGCAGTTTGCCGTAGGTTAATTTATAATGTTCTACGTCTTCAGCTACCATCAACAAAGCAACAGAACCGCCAGTTTGATAATCTCTATCGAGGTTCTTATGGTGTGTTTGCACCCCAGTGACAAGTGTTTTAGCAAGTAAAAATCCAAATAAAATGCACACTGCATAACTAGTCCAGCTGGGTAGCATAATTGTTGTATTTGCCTTAGAAGGTCGATTATTTTGAGTTTCATTCATTGCTTCAGCAATATTTTCTTTCCAACGTTTATTTGTAGAATCCATTTTATTTCCCCAATCTTTTAGTGATGACCATGATGCTGTCCTTGATGTTTATCAGGGTGCTTGGCCCATCCTGGTGGCCAATTTAAATGCGATCCAGCGTTTGATTGGCCACTACTACTTGATGAACTAGAACTCGCGTGGCTACCAGTATCGGTACTATGGCTGTTGCTGCTGCCAGAGCCAGCTTGAACATGCGTGTTGCTATGACTATCAATATTTCCATTATTTGCTGTGACAGAACTCGTTTGGCTAGACGAGCTTCCGTGACCGCCATTGTTCCCTGCACCATTGTTATTTGCTGTACTTGGTGGGGGCGATGAATGACATGTGCCATATTGTTGCCCAGGTTTCGCAGGCCATAGATAAAATCCAGGATTACAAGGAGAGTTGTGATTACCTTCAGTGGGGTGAGACGTTGTCCCTTGCTGAGATTGACTTGTGCTTGCTATAACACTTTGCCCACTCGTTTGGTGGCTTTCATATGGCGTTGCTAATGCAATAATCATAATATTGGGCGTGACAAAAGAGTGCTGTAATTTTGTAACATGATCGAATGCATTTAAGACAGCTATACCATTTTTGCTATTGGCTTTGAGAAATAAAACGGGAAATGCTTCATGACCTGTATATTTAAAGTAGCCTGAGTGATTGACGAGCTGTGATGAAAACTCAATATCAAACTCTTCGGTGAATTGATTTTTTAACCCAGGCAAATAGGCAGGTGCTGCACCAAACTTTGCACTGGAAAGTGTGGCCGGTGTTGCGAGCGCTTCAGGGGCTGTTGCTATTACATCTTGGTAGGCAAGGCCGATAGAATGAACTCGGTATAACAAAGAGGCAGCTTTTGATTCATTAACATAGCCTTGATAATTTGGCAGGGCAATTAATGCTAGGATCCCAATTATTGACACCACTAACATGATTTCGATTAAGGTGAAGCCTTTTTGATTATTTTCTTGCTGTTCGCGGGATAGTTTTACTTTCATTAATACTGTCCATTGTACAAATCTAGTTTCCACTAAAGTCTAGACAACAATGGAGCTTTTTCTTCTTTGTGATAACGATTTGTTTAAAAAAATGTATATTTTTAAAGTATTAACGGGGCTCTTCAGAAAGTTTAATCAACAAAAAAAGGCCACATTATGTGGCCTTTTTAAATTGGGTTATGGTGCGCTTAAGCGTCTGTTTTATGCCCTTTCACACCGTAGAATACGATAAATACGTAACATACAGCAGGAATAATAAACGAAAGAGTCAGACCAATGGTATCAGCGGCGATACCTTGGAATACTGGGATGATAGCACCGCCTACGATAGCGAGACATAAAATGCCCGACCCTTGTGAGGTGTGCTCTTTTAAGTTGTTAATAGCTAGGCTGAAAATGGTAGGGAACATAATTGAGTTACATAAACCGACAGCGAGCATGGTCCACATCGCGATAGGGCCAGAACTTAACATTGAAACGACAATGAATACGATAGCAAGTGCCGCATTAAAGGCAAGTACAGTCCCGCCAGAGACTTTTTGCATCACGGCCGCACCAATAAAGCGACCGACCATTGCTCCACCCCAATAGTAAGCGATGTATTTTGCAGCGGTAGCCTCAGTCATTTGGGTTGCACTGGCACTTGATATGTAATTGATTAAGGTACTGCCAATGGCCACTTCCGCGCCGACATAGACAAAAATACCGACAGCCCCGAGTACTAAATGCTTGTGCTGCCACGCAGAGCCTTGGGTCACTTGCGGTGTTTCTTGATTAGTAATTTTAGGTAACTTTAATACTAAAAAGATAAGCGCCAACACCATAAGTGATGCTGCGAGAATTAAATAAGGTAATTGAACAGCGGTACCATCATGACTTTGATTAGCGGTATCAGCAGAGAAAAATAAAGCCGCGCCAAATAATGGTGCAACCGTGGTCCCTAATGAGTTAAACGCTTGGGTTAAGGTTAAACGAGAAGGCGCTGTTTTAGGGTCACCTAAAGCACTGACATACGGGTTTGCAGACACCTGTAAAATCGTAATACCACTGGCTAATACAAATAAGGCCATTAAGAAAAGTGCATAAATACCGGAGGTTGCAACAGGGTAAAATAACAAACAACCCACACAGGCAATGGCTAAACCGGTGACGATACCTTTTTGATAACCGATTTTACCGACCAACTTCCCGGCAGGCAGCGAGATAATAAAATAAGCACTAAAAAAGCAAAACTGAATAAGCATTGCTTGGGTGAAATTAAGGGTAAAGGCTTCTTTAAGGTAAGGGATTAAAATGTCATTAAGACAAGTAATAAAGCCCCACATAAAGAAGAGGCTGGTTAAAGCAACGAGCGCAAACTGGGTGTTTGAGGTGTTGCCAACATCAACCTGAGCGGTTTGATTAATTGGGTTAGGTGAGCTCAATGTTATTTCCTTTAATATGTTGTCAATTTTTTGTAGTTGTTAATATTAAAACGCTAAAGTATACAATATTGAGTCAAGTTAACAGCGTTACATACGTTTGCATAAAATTATAATTTTTAATCTACTGAAAAATATAAACTTAACGTGTTTTGATGAAGTATTACTTAAGAGGTAAATAGTTATTCTAAGCCAAATCGACGCCCCCGTTTTTCTTTTAATTTTCTGCTATGCATTGTTAAACCTGCTAGTACCGCTTTTAACTAAATTGTAAAAAATATTTGATCTTTTTTACTGCGTGACTTAATTTAAATGAAAGCGCTTACATTTCCGTGCTTTTATTTTTGTTCAAAAATGAAAGCGCTTACATTTGGTTTTTTACAAAATGTACGACAACTAACTATATTAAAAATAAACATTAATCCTCTATCGGGGCGGAAAACATGACACACGCAGCGAGAAACATAGCTTCCTATGCAGTGGGATTGTCAGCATTAGCCTTATCAGGCTGTGGTGGTAGTACCAATACGGATACAGATCTTACTAAGGTTGACCCAACTCAACCAGTTAGTGACTGGGTAATGGTTTGGAGTGACGAATTTGATGGCACAAGTATTGATGCCAACAAGTGGCGTCATGAAGTTAATTGTGCCGGTGGTGGTAATAACGAAAAGCAATGTTATACCGACAGCGACGAAAACTCATTTGTGGCTGATGGGTTATTACATATTGTTGCGAAACCCGCTCCCGAAGGCAGTGAAAAGCCCTACACATCAGCGCGTTTAAATACGCGTTACAAAGCTGATTTCAAATATGGTCGTTTTGAAATGCGCGCCAAGTTGCCTGCGGGACAAGGTGCATGGCCAGCGTTTTGGATGATGCCTACTGACGAAGTTTACGGTGGTTGGCCTCGTTCAGGTGAAATTGACATTGTTGAATCTGTTAATTTAAAAGCCAGTACTGTTGATGGTCAACCTGAAGCAAATGTTTATGGCACACTTCACTACGGTCGAGAATGGCCTAATAACGCTAGTTCAGGCAAGGCCTATTTGTTGCCAGACGGTGCAAACCCAGCTGATGATTTTCATGATTATGCGATTGAATGGCAAGAAGGTGAAATTCGTTGGTATGTTGATAACTATCTTTATGCAACTCAGCGTAAATCTGAGGTACGTTATAACAGTAAAGATGAAGCAGTTGGACTGGCACATAAAGGCTGGTTTACTGAGTATTTTGATCAGGTAACCGGTGAGCTTAAAACCTTTTGGACAACGGCGCCTTATGATCAGCAATTTTATATGATCCTGAACTTTGCTGTTGGTGGCAATTGGCCTGAAAATGTAAATGAATTAGGCATTGATGAAGCTGCATTTGCAAATGGCAATACATTTGCAATCGATTACGTGCGTGTTTACGAATGTGCCTCGAACCCTGATACCGGTAAAGGGTGTGAAACAGTTCGCCCTGGTTACGATAAACTTGACGATGCGCTAGTTGAAGGTGCAGCGCCAACGCCAACATTACCACCAGTAGGTGGTGGTGATACCAATGTTAATATTTTCGATGGAACGCTTAATCCAAACTGGCCTGCATGGGACTGTTGCGGTGGTTCAACGCCGACAATTGTTAGTGACGAAGAGCGCGGTGATGTGATGCAGTTTACGGTGGGCAATCAGCCTACGGTAAATGGATTTATCTCACGTGAAGAGTTTATTACCGACGCCAACGGCAAGGCATCACCATTTGATGCATCAGGCATTATTGATAATGGTACTGTTAGTTTCAAAATGAAAGTGGTGAGTGCTCCGAGTAATCCTGATTCTTCTTGGCTATTCAAAATTGAAAGTGTTGGCGCAAGTACTGCATATGAAGTTGCACTCAATACCAGTGTTGAGGGTGTTGATCCTGTCGTTGGTCAGTGGCAAGACTACACTTTCCCAATCAGCGTATTAGCAGAAGCTGGTCTAGATATCAGTGCGCTTGACGTGGTAATGATTTTCCCTGCTTGGGGTACAGGTGAAGGTGCCGAATACCTTGTTGATGAGGTACAAATTGGCGCACCAAGCACATCACCAGAGTTAGTTTTATTTGCTGATGGCGAAAATCCAGATTGGCCAATGTGGGACTGTTGTGGTGGTTCAACACCGACTGAAGAGCTTGATGACGATGCACATGGCTTAGTCGCTGAATTTAAAATTGGTGCAAGTCCTACGGTAATGGGCTTTATTACACGCTCTGCGAATGGCGGTAGCGATAAGCCATTTGATGCTACATCTATTATTGAGAATGGGGTGTTGAGCTTTGAAATG
>NZ_CP009888.1:872500-945000 GCF_000788395.1 Pseudoalteromonas piratica | reverse complement strand
TTATTTCTTCAGCAATAATTGGAAAGTGAGTACACCCTAAAACTAACTGATCAATTTCTTTATCTATATAAAGTTGATTCAATTCTTCTTCTAATTGTTTTAGATCGACATTACTAGTCCAAAACTTTTGCTCAGCTAGCTTCACTAAGCTACTTGAGCCGTATAACGAAACATGGCATGAAGCAGCAAAATTATTAATCAGGCTGGCCGTATATTCATTCGCGACAGTTGCAGGAGTTGCTAGCACACCAATTTTATTTGAACGAGTTTTTTCTGCAGCAGGTTTGATTGCAGGCACTACACCAACAATTGGAAATTTGAAATGCTGTCTTAAAATGTCGAGTGTTTGTGTACTGGCTGTATTACACGCAATGACCAACAAATCAACTGGCTCGATAAGGGTTAAAAAATTTCTAAGTAAGCTCGTAATTCTTTGCGTTAGGAATTCAAAAGAAAGTTCACCATAAGGAAGGTACTTATTATCCATAAGATAACTAAGCTTGGCATGTGGTATTTTGTTTTGTATGTGTTCCAGTACCGATGTACCTCCAATACCAGAATCAAAAACTACAATATGTTTTGCCAAACTACCCGACCTAATATGTTATTAACTCGGGTAGTTTGCCACATATTTACTATTTCTCAAGATAAGCTAAAACTTACTTCGCTTTTTCTTGCTTATTATTAAGTTGCTCAAAAAATTGAGTACTGTAATCAATTAAACTTTCTTTACTAGCTTGTTTTTGGTTAAGCCATGTGAGTAGCTGTACTAATTGATTTTCAATATTCAGCGGCTTCGCTTTCTCATAGCTTTCTTCTAATCCCTCATTTATCGGTTCGAATTGTTTAGCTATATCTGTACCGGGCTGTGATGTTTGATACTCTCTAACACTTGCTCGAACTTCTGTCTGCTGTAAGTTCATTGACATTGAAACTAACTGGGATGAATCCAAGTTTAATTCTTTTGCCTGTTCAAATGCCTTATCAAGTGAGCCATTAAAAAATTCATTGCTTACTTTTTGCAAATCTGACATCAAATCATTGATTGCTGCAATTTCATCTTCATTTAAATCACCTTCAACTGAAAAGCTATATGCTTGCGAACTCGCCTGTGAAGAAGCATAGCTAAGGGATTCACCGTCATCGTTTTTGCTATATGATAGCTGTTCAGATGAATTAAACTGACTATTATAAGTGAGTTTAATTATGTCTCCCTCTGCGGTTTTAAATTCAAAACTGGCTCCATTATCTAGCTGGTAATAATTTCCGGCATTAAAACCAGTTAAGGCAGAGGTCTGTTTTTCAGGGTTGAAAAGTGACTCTTCAAATTCGTTTAAACCATCAAAAATTAAATCGCGGCTTTTCTCAATGCCTTGCTCTATTTCATCAGTGTATAAGTCGCTGTCTTTAAGTTCCTCAACTGCTTCACCAATACCTTGTTCTACCCCTTTTCGCGCTTGAGCAAACATGTTTGTCAGTTTGTCATTATCTGCACCATCAGCTTTAGCTCCTAAGATGGCACCTTTCACAAAAGACAAAACATTTTTTGCAATTTCTTCGAAATTAAACAGGTCCTCAGGCTTGGTTGGCTCAACTTTACTTTCAAACGGCATTGCCCCCATCATTTTTTGATAAGAGATTTGACTTGCAATTGTTACGCGTTGTGACATCGTAAATACATCTTTAGCTGATGCATTTTGCGCTATTTCATTTGGTTTTTGCTGAGAAAAACCATACTTGTTTTCGGGTTGATACCCCAATCCACCCACTTTCATAATTATTGCCTCCATTTCACAATGTCTATTTATCGGCCAAATAGTGAGCAACTTAAGTATTAATTCTTAGTTTTTCGAATAAGAATTTAACTTTAATTACAGTAAGTATGTCACATTTTTTCTATGCTAAAACTGGACAAAGAAAAACCACACCCTAAAATAGCGCGACTCGCAAACATGAGGTTTAAAAGCATATGCCTGTAATTCAAATAGATACTTCAAAATACGATGAACAACTCAACGAGAAAGCGCAGCGTATTAGTCAACAATTCGCTCAATTTAATGCACCTGAATTAGAAGTATTTGAATCTGCACCTAAACATTACAGACAACGTGCTGAGTTTCGCGTATGGCATGAGGGGGAAGATTTATTTCACATCATGTTTAACCCAGAAACTAAAGAGAAAATCAGAGTAGACCAGTTTGATCCTGCCGCGCCACTAATTTGTGAGTTAATGTCGCGTCTATTAGAGCTATTAAAACCAAATGAAATTTTACGTCGTAAGCTATTTCAAATCGATTATTTATCTACATTGAGTGGGCAGATTTTGGTAAGTCTAATTTATCATAAGCAGCTTGATGATGAATGGCTTAACCAAGTGACTAAGCTAAAAGCCGAACTTAGTAAAAAATTTAACATTGATTTCATTGGTCGTGCGCGCAAACAAAAAATTGTCCTTGGTGAAGAGTACGTGATTGAAAAGTTGAATGTGAATAATCGCGAGCTTATTTATCAACAAGTAGAAAATAGCTTCACTCAACCAAATGCAAAGCTAAATGAATGCATGCTTGAATGGGCTATTGATGTATCAAAACCGCTTCAAAATGACCTACTTGAGCTTTACTGCGGCAATGGTAATTTTTCAATTGCATTAGCGCCGCACTTTAATCGCGTATTAGCAACCGAAATATCTAAGTCCTCTGTAAAATCTGCGCAATTTAACATCGCGGAAAATAAAATTGAAAACCTTGATATCATCCGTATGTCGAGCGAAGAATTTACAATGGCGATGAACGGTGAAAAAACCTTTTCTCGCTTAAATGGAATTGATTTAAAAAGTTACAACTGCCAAAGCATTTTAGTTGACCCGCCACGTGCTGGTTTAGATAAAGACACCACAGACTTAGTGCAAGGCTATGACAATATTATTTATATTTCATGTAACCCGGATACGCTTGAGCGAGATCTCAAGCAATTGACAGAAACGCATAACATTGAGCGCTTTGCTATTTTTGATCAGTTCCCATATACCCACCATATTGAGTCGGGTGTATTTTTAACGCGTAAATAAAAAAAGCAGCTATTTAGCTGCTTTTTTCTCCTTTGTATAACTTGAAGCGCCTTTGGCAATATAGCGTAATTGCCAAATAATGCGCTCCGTAAGTTGATCACGCTGTGGCTTTGTGAGATCAAGCGCTTCAGCACCTGCATTAAATACCAAAGTAACCATAGCTTCCGCTTGGATATAGGCATGATTTGCATCGCACCCTGTTTCACTTTCTAAATAATGTGCAAGTTCCAAAATAAAATGTTTTATTTCACGCGCAACTGCTGCCCTAAAGGCCTTTGATGTGCCTGAACGCTCACGCAATAATAAACGAAATTGGTTACTCGATTGATCAATAAACTCCATAAACGTGAGTACGGAAATATTAATAATGCTGCCACCACTTTCAATACGTCGACGAGCTTGACGCATCAGTTGTCGAAGCATTAAGCCAGCTTCATCAACTAAAGTTAAACCAAGTTCATTCATATCTTTGAAGTGACGATAAAAAGAAGTTGGTGCAATGCCTGCCTCACGAGCAACTTCGCGCAAGCTTAAATTAGAAAAGCTATGCTCAGCACTTAATTGATTAAACGCTGCATCGATTAACGCTTGTCGCGTCTTTTCTTTTTGTTGTGCACGAATACCCGACATACATCCCCCATAAATTTTGCATGCAGTTTAACACAGAAAAATTATTTATGAATTTTGTCGATTTCACTTGATTAAAACGTGATATAAAACTATTTTAGCGTACAAGTGTACGCTGAGATTTTTAATATGAAAAAACCACCCATTATTTGGCTTAATACCCTCTTTTTTTCCACCACCTTTTTAGCTGCTGTAACTTTGGTTCCTTGGTATGGTTTTACCTATGGCTACAGTACTGCTAACTGGATCGCATTTATTGCTTGTATGTTTTATTGTGGACTTTCAATCACCGCAGGTTATCACCGCTTATGGGCACACAAGACCTATGAAACACACCCAGTAATCGAATTTATTTTTGCTATTGGCGGGGCGTTTTCAATACAAAACAGTGCATTACATTGGAGTTCTGACCACCGTATACATCATGGTAAAGTTGATGACCCTGAAAAAGATCCTTATGCTGCAACGCGTGGTTTTTGGTATAGCCATATAGGTTGGATGTTACGTGAATATCAAGCCCATCGTTATACTGACTATTCTAACTGTCGAGATTTACAAAAGAACCGCGTTGTAATGTGGCAACATAAACACTATTTAGTGCTGTCGATTATCACAAACTTTGGTATTCCATTATTACTCGGGCTTATCTTTGGAAATGTGTGGGGAATGTTATTGCTTGCCGGCTTACTTCGCTTAGTGTTAAGTCAACATTTTACCTTTTTCATAAACTCGCTTGCCCATATTTGGGGTTCGCGTCCATATACTGAGTCCAACACAGCAAGAGATAATGGCTTTTTAGCTTTTTTAACTTACGGTGAGGGGTACCATAATTTTCATCATATTTTCGCATCAGACTACCGTAATGGTATCCAATGGTGGCATTACGATCCGACGAAATGGCTGATAAAGTCACTATCGTTAGTGGGGTTAGCTTCTAAGTTACGGAAGACACCTCAAGAAATTATTGAACGTGCAAAAGCAGCGACTTTAATGGAGCGCACCAAACAAACACTTCTCAAAAAAGAAGCTAATGATAAGCAAATTGAGAAACTACAAAAAGAATATGATCTGTTATTAAGTAAATTGCAGCACTATTATAAAGTAAGAAAACGCGTTTTAGAGATGCGAAAAAACAAAGTTATAAAGCAATGCGAGCAATCTCAGCTTAAAAAGCAGTATAATGAAATAAAAGCAGCGTTAATAAACCAACAAGAATATTGGTTGGCTCTAAATAAAGCCTTAATCAAAGAGCTCGCAATAAATTAGTTAAAGGAACACTCTGTGACAAAAAAACAAGCGACTAAAAAACAGTATGATTATGACGCCATTATCATAGGTACAGGACCTGGTGGTGAAGGCACAGCAATGAACCTTGCTAAAAGTGGTAAACGAGTTGCAGTTGTTGAAAAACAACCAAAAGTCGGTGGCGGATGCGCACACTGGGGTACAATACCTTCAAAGGCATTGCGTCATTCTGTTAGTCGCTTAATTGAGTTTAACTCAAACCCGTTGTTTAATTCTCAAGCTCACAGAGAGCGCATGACCTATCCTGATATTTTAGATCATGCCAGTAATGTGATTTCCAAACAGGTCAATTTACGCACCAGCTTTTATGATAGAAATCGCATTACACTACTTCATGGTGAAGCAAGTTTTATAGATAACCATACAATTTCAATTCAAAAAGACGATGGCAGTAATGAAACGCTATCGGCACAAACTATTGTTATTGCAACTGGTTCTCGTCCATATCGTCCATCTGAAATCGACTTTAATCATAAACGTGTTTATGACAGTGATACTATTTTGGGCCTTAAACACGACCCGCGTCATATCATCATTTATGGTGCTGGTGTAATTGGTTGTGAATATGCATCAATTTTCCGCGGATTAGGTGCAAAGGTAGATCTAATTAATACACGTGATCGCCTGCTCGCATTTCTAGATGCTGAAACATCAGACTCTCTAAGTTATCACTTTTGGAATAGCGGCATTCTAATTCGCCACAATGAAGAATTTAAAAAAGTAGAAACTCGTGATGATTGCGTGATTGTTCATATGCAATCAGGCAAAAAGATGCAAGCCGATTGCTTACTATTCGCTAATGGTCGCACAGGTAATACTGATAAACTGAACTTATCAGCGATTGGTTTAACACCGGACAGCCGCGGTAATTTAAAAGTGAATGAAAACTACCAAACTGAAGTAGGTAATGTCTATGCTGTGGGTGATGTAATTGGTTATCCAAGCCTTGCAAGTGCCGCTTTCGATCAAGGCCGTATCGCTGCAGATGCGATTACCACTGGCGAATGCAATAAAAAGCTGATCCGCGATATTCCAAGTGGTATCTACACTATTCCAGAAATTAGTTCGGTTGGTCGCTCAGAACAAGAGCTTACCGCAGCTAAAGTGCCATATGAAGTTGGTCGCGCTCAATTTAAACACCTTGCACGTGCACAAATTGCAGGTACCGAAGTAGGTAGTTTAAAAATACTGTTCCACATTGAAACCAAAGAGATTCTAGGTATCCATGTGTTTGGTGAGCGTGCAGCCGAGATTATTCATATCGGTCAAGCGGTAATGGAGCAAAAAAATGGCGGCAACAACATAGAATACTTTGTTAATACGACATTTAACTACCCAACTATGGCAGAAGCTTACCGCGTTGCGGCACTTAATGGCTTGAATCGTTTGATTAAATAAAGCGAAATGGCGCTTTATGGCTGGTTTATTACAAACCTTCACATAAAGTGCCGGTTTTTTAAACTAACGCTTGTGATCGTGTAAAATTATTGTAAACTTAATAACCTAAAACAATAATAATAGGCTGTTAAGTATGAAAACCCCCACTCTATTACTTGCCTCAGCACTATCTTTGTTTTCTTTTAACAGTTTCGCAGATTATTCCACTGCTAAATACTATGAGAAACAGGGAAATGTTGAGAAATACGTTGCTGAATTAAGTAAGATTGCTAAATTGGGTCATGTAAATGCTCAGTTTGATCTTGCGACAGCCTATCTCAATGGCCAGGGAATTGAAAAAGATATCAATCAAGCATATGCATGGTATCTACTTGCTAAAGATTTTGGTCACCCTGAGGCGCAAGACAAATATCGCAGCTTGCGTAAATTAGTGCCTTCACGTCGTGAAGCTAAAGAAGCGTATATCGAACTTAAAGATGCCTATGGTAAGAAACTACACGACTTACGTTACGCACCCATCACGAAGCACACCAACTTCTTTCCTGAGCGAGCAAAGTTAATTGAAAAGGTTGAACCTGAGATTGACAACAATACACGTTCAGGTTCAAAAGCATGGGTCACAGTAGGCTACAATGTCAACGAAAGTGGGGTCGTTGAAGATAGTCGTATTCTTGCATCATTTCCGAAAGGGGTGATCGATGAACCCGCTTTAGAAGCTGTAAAGCAATGGAAGTTTGAGCCAGATATCAGCCCTACGGGTGAACCTCGTCGTATTTTTGATTTAGTAACATCTTTTACTCTGGGTTCAGATAACAGCAAAGTAAATCGTGAATTTCAACGTGCTCTTGATGAGTATAAAGGTAAATTACTTGTACTTGCTAATAAGGGTAATAGCGTTGCGCAAAATCGTTATGCCTTAATGCTTGAACACGGTGTGATAGAAGCAACATCTGAAAACGAACACATTGATTGGTACTACAAAGCTGCTATCAATGGTAACCATGATGCTCAAATGCGTTTAATGCACTGTTTTGAAAATGGCGAAGGCTGTCAACCTGATGAAGAGAAAGCATTTAATTGGTTAAAGCTGGCGTCAGAGTCAGGCAATGAGCGTGCACAATACCAATTAGCGATGACAATGCTTAACTATGGCAGTATTCATTATGACGTACACACTGCAGCTGATATCTTAAAAACTGCAGCACATAATCAATATTTACCAGCAATGATAGAGTACTCTCGTTTATTAGCATTCTCTGATGTTGCTGAGCTACGTGATGCACAAAATGCGATTAAGTATGCTGAGCTAGCACGTGCAGTTGATAACCAACATCCAGTACTATTGTCTGTTCTTGGTACAGCACACTCTGAGCTAGGACGAGTGCAAGAAGGGCAGCAACTGTTACAACAAGCACTTAATGAAGCAAACAACCGTAGTTGGCCAGCACAAAATTACATCAAGCTGATTGAACTAAGCGAAGCTTCGATGATGGCTGATAGAACTACCGACTCTTACTAAGTTTATCAGCAAGCCTTGTAGGTTCAGGTAAACGAAACTTAGTAACACACTCAAGAGCAAGCGATACCGCTTGCTCTTTTGTTATGCGATGCCCCGGCGAAATAAACAGTGGCTTTACGTTCTCTCTAGTACGGACTACATAGCCAATATTTTCCCCCCGAACACTTAGATCAGATATTGCACCTTTAAATGTATCAGGTTCATTATAGTCACCTGTCAAACAGCTTTTCGCAATACCAATAGTCGGTATATTGAGGATTACTCCAATATGACTTGCAATACCAAGGCCCATAGGGTGCGCAATGCCTTGACCATCAAACATCAAAATATCAGGAGCGTTTTGAAGCTGCTGCATAGCCTTTATTATCACACCACCTTCACGAAAACTAAGTACTCCGGGAATATAGGGTAATACTGTAGGCGATTCATATGCTACCTGCTCAATTACATTTAACGATGGGTACTGCAACAGTACAATTGCAGCACGTGTTGTTTTACCTTTATTTGGGAAAGCAACATCAATACCTGCAATAACGCGAATTTCCCCTTGGTATTGAGAGATAGTTACTTGTTGCGCTAACTTTGATTGGATGGCCTTAGCTTTAGCAACTGTGCCAGGCCACATAATGTCATTGATATCAGCCATAAAGAAAAAAGCCTTGCAATTGCAAGGCTCATATTTATTTGTTGTGGTACTGTTTACTTAATTCACCAACCGAATTAATAAACACGCCTGCATTTTCTGGATCGACATCTGGTGTAATTCCATGACCAAGGTTGAATACATGGCCAGAACCATCACCATAGCCCTCTAAAATACGTTGCACTTCCTGACGAATACGTTCTGGCGTTCCATGCAGCATTGCAGGATCCATATTACCTTGAAGTGCCACTTTATCACCAATTCGACGGCGCGCATCGGCAATATCAACAGTCCAATCTAAACCAACCGCATCACAACCAGTTGCCGCAATTGATTCTAAGTTTAAGCCGCCATTTTTAGTAAATAGCGTGACTGGTACCTTTCGGCCGTCATATTCACGAATTAAGCCATCAACAATTTTTTGCATATACGTTAATGAAAACTCTTTGTAATCACGCGGTGATAACACTCCACCCCAAGAATCAAATACCATTAACGATTGAGCACCGGCTTTAATCTGCGCATTCAAATAGCTGATTACAGAATCCGCTAATTTATCAAGCAGCATATGCAAGATTTCTGGCTCAGAAAATGCCATTTTCTTAATCTTGCCGAATGTTTTACTGCTACCGCCTTCAATCATGTAAGTTGCTAACGTCCATGGTGAACCAGAAAAACCGATTAATGGCACTTCACCTTTAAGCTCACGACGAATAGTACGTACCGCATTCATCACATAACCCAGCTCATCTTCTGGATCTGGAATTGGTAAATTAGCTACATCAGCCATCGATTGAATTGGACGCTCAAACTTCGGACCTTCACCTGTTTCAAAATAAAGGCCTAATCCCATAGCATCTGGAATTGTAAGAATATCACTGAACAGAATGGCTGCATCCAATGGATAACGACGAAGCGGTTGCAGTGTTACTTCACACGCTAATTCTGCATTTTTACATAAGCTCATAAAGTCGCCAGCTTGCGCTCTGGTTGCTCGATATTCTGGTAAATAGCGGCCAGCTTGACGCATCATCCATACAGGTGTTTGGTCTACTGGTTGCTTCAATAGCGCACGTAAATAACGATCGTTCTTTAATTCACTCATGATAGTGTAAAACCTAAAAATTATAACTGAGCGAATTGTATCATTATGAAAGCCAACTAACTATGCGAAAGATCAAACCTAACTACATAGTAAATGTAATTATTTCGCTTTGTAGAGAGAATTAATAATTAAAGCACCATTTTAGGATATTAAGTATTGTTAAAATGAAAATAGTTTGTTATAAAATAGATACAAAAATAAGAGCTTGAATTAATCAAGTCAGAAAAAGTTTTATAACCACCCTCTGGGTGGTTTTTTCTTTTATATACTTTTTTAACTGCGCCCTGCCTACATTAAGCACAAATTAATATATCAACAATTATCTTTATTATTAATTAGTTACAATTAACTGAATGAAAAATGTTAAAAATAAGTTGATCTTTTCTGCATATTTCTTTGTTATAGAAATTAGTTTGAAGTAAAGGGACATAATTATGCTTAAAAGTTTAGAAAAAGCGAAACAAGAATGGGGCGGTTCACATTCAGCTATTGATAGCTGGTTACAAGAACGCCAAGAGTTACTTGTAATTTATTGCAAACTTGCAGGCTTACCTCCCTATGAACGAAGCGACCAAGCACTGCCAAAGAAAGGTGAAATTCTTGAATTTTGCCAAATCTTAATGGATTACCTCTCAGCAGGTCACTTTGAGATTTATGATGACCTAGTAAAAGCTTGCGCCGAAAAAGGACCGAGCAGCTTAAAGTTAGCGCAGTCATTATACCCGCAAATCTCTGCATCAACTGATATCGCTTTGAGTTTTAATGATGATTACGCAAATGCGAAAGAAGAAAGCTTGCTGCCAAACTTTGATGAAGATCTATCTACTTTAGGGCAAGCACTTGAGCAACGCTTCGAGTTAGAAGACGAGCTAATTGAAAATTTATATACGCATCACACAGATTAAAAAAGGCGTAAATTACGCCTCTTTGTTTCTTTGCGTTTGCAAACCAAACATACAAACTTTCAAGCTTGAATCAATCAATTCACTCGTGACCTCTAGGTTGTGCTCTAACAAATAATTTACCGTATTGAGTAAACTTTGCTGAATATGCATCGCAATATAATCCGTTGGTAAGTCGATAAACACGCCCACTGCTTTTTGTCTCTCGATAAATTCAATCAAAAAAGAAAACACACTGTTAAGCACGTTGTGTTTAAAAGATGACTCGACCCATGGGCTTGAATAATAAATACTAAAAAACGCCATTTTATCTGGATTTTCTAGACCCCAAATGATCACTTTATGCCATAGACTGACTATCTGCCCTTCATTCTCAATCTTGCCATCTAAAGCCAAATCATCCACTAAGGATGTTTTTAAATGAAAATACAGCGCTTCCACCAGCACCTTTTTATTTTCAAAGTGATGAAATAAAGTGCCAGTTGCCACGCTTGCATGTTTCGCAATGCTGGCTGTCGATGTTTCTGAAATACCTTGCTCAACAAACAAAGCCAACGCAGCATCGAGTAACTTTTGTTTTTTTGCAGTAACCATTTAACGAACGAACAACTTAGTCAGTAATGTGAGTGCTAATTTCTTAGAACGTAAGATCAGTTTTACTCGTGGTAACCATACAGGTGTTTTCAATACTGTCCGCTTATGGCAAAACGTATCAAACCCTTCACGACCATGATAGTTACCTAACCCTGACTCTCCAATGCCGCCAAACGGCGCATCATCGGCACCTACATGCATCAAGGTATCATTAATACACACACCGCCACTGTGTGTGTGCTGCAATATGGTTCTTACCTCACAGATATCTTGCGACATAATATAAAGGGCCAGAGGGCGCTCTTTACTATTGATATAATCAATCGCATCTGTCAATTCGTTATAAGGTAAGACGGGTAATATAGGGCCAAAGATCTCACTTTTGCACACATCCATAGTGTCATCAACACCCGTTATCAACTGTGGCGGCATTACTCTATTTTGAGCATCAATTTGATATCCCGGTGGTGAGATGATGTTAGCTCCTTTAGCCTTGGCATCTTCAAGCATTGAGTGCAAGCGAGCAAACTGCGCCTCATTTATAATCGCGCCATATTCCTCACTAAATTTCTGATGGTCATAAAGTGCCGCAAAGCGAGTGAGGTAAGCTTGGCAAAATGCTTGGTATTGAGACTGCTCAACAAGGATATAATCCGGTGCGACACAAATTTGCCCCGCATTAACTGATTTACCAAGAATAATCGCATCAGCCGCTTGCTCTAAATTAGCATTGGCAGTTATCACTACTGGCGATTTGCCGCCAAGCTCTAATGTTGTTGGTACCAAACGCTCAGCGCAAGATTTAGCAACCAACTTGCCTACACTTGTTGAGCCTGTGAAAAAAACATGGTCAAACGGTAATTGAGTGAATTCAGCCGCAACCTCTGGTCCGCCTTCAATCACCACCACACTGTCTTGCAAGGAATTAAAAATTTTTCTGATAATCGAATTTGTATGCGGCGTATATTCGCTGAGCTTAACCATTACTTTATTACCAGCAGCAAGCGCAGTAACAATAGGGCCAATACTCAAGAACACAGGGAAATTCCAGGGCACAACAACCCCAACAACTCCTTTAGCTTGTTTGTGAACATAGATAGAAGATGGTGATAGCAACAGCCCGGCACTTCGCTTCTCTGGTTTAAGCCAAGACTTTAAGTGTTCTAAAGTGTAATTAACGTGTTGAACACTGGGTAATATGTCCGCCATTAAACTATCGAAATTTGGCCGCTTACCATAGTCAGTATTGAGCGCGCTCAGCAGCTGTTCTCTATTTGCTAACAATGCTGACTTTAACGCTAGAATTACTTGCCTGCGATCAGCATAAGATGGTTGCTTGTTTGCATTATAAGCCAACTTTAACTGGGTAAATGCAGCTTTCAGCTGCTCTGAGCAGTGCTCTGTAGTTTGAGTTTCTGTAGCTGTGTCAATTTCATTAAAAATAGGCAAGTTCATATAGCATCCTAGGTAAACACAAAAAACCGACTGATTAGTCAGTTTAATTTAGAGTAATAAACCTACAAATGCAAATAAAAAAGCCACCTAAAAGGTGGCTTTAAGAATTAACTTCATTTAGAAATTATTCAGATGCAGCTTCTTTTTCAGCTTCAGGCTGAACAACTTTTAAAAGCTCAACTTCAAAAATAAGTGTTGAATTAGCAGGGATCTTACCAAGGTCACGCTCACCATATGCAAGCTCTGAAGGAATGAAGAACTTGAATTTTGAACCTTCAGCCATAAGTTGAACACCTTCAGTCCAACCTTTAATTACACGGTTAAGTGGGAAAGTAATTGGCTCACCGTGTGAGTAAGAACTGTCGAACTCAGTACCGTCAATCAATGTGCCTTTATAGTGCACTTCAACCGTGTCTGTTGCTAACGGCTTTTTACCTTCACCTTGCGCTAGCACTTCATACTGTAGACCAGAGTCAGTCGTTACTACGCCTTCTTTCTTTGCATTTTCAGCTAAGAAAGCAACGCCTTGCGCTTTAACTTCTTCTGCTTTTGCTTGTGCTGCAGCCTGCTGCTTTTCAGCAAAATCAGTGTTTAGTTTTGTTAGAAGCTCTTTGATTTCTTCTTCAGTTAATTTTGAATTACCAGCTAGTGATTCTTCTAGACCTGCAATGATTAACTTTTTATCTAACTCAAAACCCATTTCAGTTTTGCCTTCAAGGTCTTTCTTTAAAAAGTCACCAATTGAAGCGCCAAGACCATATGCTTGTTTTTGTACTTCGGTCTCTAGTTTTACTTCAGCTTTAGGCGCTTCTTTATTACATGCAGCAAGTGCAAGCACTGATGCAGCAACAAATGAAAGTTTAAATACTTTTTTCATTTTTTTCTCCGGCAAATAAAATGCCTTTTATCTACAATTATCTAAGTTAAAATTAAATGAGTTACATGATAGGCTGACAAACATCAATGTAAAACACAAAAATGACGACAAAGACGCATACTTGAGACAACGCCGATAATAATTATCTGTAACTACCTTGTTCTCAAAACTCGTCCTAGTCTAACCTCTCATAGCTCAAGAGTTAAGGAAAATTAGATTAAAAATGAAGCCATATCGCCTAACCTTAATAATTTTTATGCTCTTTACCTTAACGGCTTGTGATAAACCAAACTCTTTGCCTAATAATGCACAAGAACATGCTGTTCAAGGCAGTTATGCCGCAGCATTAAATAACAAGGGTACACTCGCGATTGTCTCTTCTATTAATCATGGGGTATCAGTATGGAATTTAAATGACAACGCCCTACTTTATCAATGGAGTCATCAGCAAGATACCGACAACCTAGTGCTTGCTATAGACATCAGTGATGATGATAAGTTCGCTGTGACCGCAGATCGCACTAATTTTGCAGTATGGAGCTTAGAAAGTGGCGAAAATATTGGCTTTTGGAAAATCCAAGAGTCTAGTATTCGTGATATCGCTATTAGCAATAATGGGCGCTATGTACTCTATGGCCGCGGCGACGGCAAAGTTATTCATGTTGATTTAAATAGCGGCCGGCGCATTGAATTTTTAGGCCATACCGAAAAAGTGAATGCGGTTGATTTATCCCCAAATGGTTTTTATGCACTTACTGGAGCCAATGACTACACAGCTTACCTTTGGGATACTCGCAGTGCGCAAGTGATTCATCGTTTTACACACCCAAGTCGTGTAACCCAAGTTGCACTTGACCGAGAAGGCCGTAAAGCGTTTACAGCAGATAGTCAAAAACAAGCAAGCATTTGGAACTTACAAAATGGTTCTCAAATGGCTAATTTACAATTTAATGCAAGGCAAAAAGTATTTAGTGCGGTTCGGTTTAATAGCGATACATCTTTACTTGCCACTGGTTCACCTGCTCGTACTATCGCCTTGTGGGATACATCAAATGGAAAACAACTCCAAACATGGCGTGTAGCTCCTCGACAGGGCTCTCGTCCTAAATCAGCTGTAGTATATGACATCGCTTTTAGCGATAATGGCAACTTAATTAGTGAAAGTTCTAACGGTTTATCTGAAACATGGCAAATGAACAAATAAGCAATCTTGAAGCACGTATTACCGAGCTTGAGATGAAAGTAGCGTATCAAGATGAAACTATTGATATTCTCAACGATGAAATTAAGCAACATCAAGTTACGATGGCTAAGATGTCACGTCAAATTGAGTTAGTAGGTGAAAAACTCAAAGAAATGAAGCCATCTTCGGTAGTTAGTCAAGAGCTGGAAACGCCCCCGCCACATTATTAGAGCTGGTGACTTTTGCTCGCTACTCTTGTTGAAGCCTGACTATTCAGGCTTAAATACCCCAATAACTTGTTCAAACTGACGCGTAGATGCCTGCACTTGGCCTTCCGCTTGTGTCATTGTGTGACCACACTCAACACATTCAACTTTCTCAACATCCATTTCTTTATAAAGCATCATAGTGTCTTGCTTTTTACACTCTGGGCAGGTAGCTCCTGCAATAAAACGTTTTTTCTGTTTCATAGTTTCAATTATTCCCAATGTTGATAGCGCGATTTTAACAAACAACACTGATTACTTGATATACTAGCACGAGAAAAGTTTTCAAAATGCTGTTTGTACATGATCCAAATTTCTAATCTTGAATTGTTGCGTGGTGGCAAACCACTACTCAAAAATACCAATGCTACTTTATTCCCTGGTCACAAAGTCGGTTTAGTTGGCAATAATGGCTGTGGTAAATCAAGCCTGTTTGCTTTACTTCGAAATGAACTTACCCCAGACATGGGCGAGTGTCTTATTCCAAAAGAGTGGCGTATTGCATCGGTAAAACAAGAAACGCCAGGTTTGGCTATTTCAGCATTAGAATACGTATTACAAGGGTATCAAGATTACTATGCGTTAAGAGAACAACTCCACCTTGCTGAACAAAACAATGATGGTGCCAAACAAGCTGAAATTCATCTTGCCCTTGAAGAAATGCAGGCTTACCACATTGAAGCAAAAGCTAGCGAGTTATTGCATGGTCTTGGCTTTATGCAAGGACAGATTTCACTGCCTGTAAAAGATTTTTCTGGTGGTTGGCGTATGCGCTTAAACCTTGCGCAAGCCTTATTACAAGAAGCTGATTTACTGCTGTTAGACGAACCAACAAACCACCTCGACCTCGATGCTGTGTATTGGTTAGAAAAGTTTTTAAAGTCCTATCCTGGCACCTTGATTCTTATATCGCATGACAGAGAATTCTTAGACGCGATTGTGGGTGAAATTTGGCATGTCTACCAACAGCAAATTCATAGCTACAAGGGTAACTACAGCCAGTTTGAGCGCATCAAAGCAGAAAAGCTTGCACAACAACAAAGCAACTTTGAAAAACAACAAGAGCAAATTGCTCATTTAGAGAACTTTATTCGCCGCTTTAAAGCTAAGGCCTCAAAAGCAAAACAAGCACAAAGCCGCGTCAAAGCACTTGAACGTATGGAAAAGCTGGCTCCTGCACATATCGACTCACCTTTTAATTTTAGCTTTAAAGAGCCGCCAAGCTTACCAAATCCACTGGTGACACTTGAGAAAGTAAAAGCGGGCTATGGCGATGTCACTATTATTCAAGACATCAAACTAAACCTAGTACCTGGTAGCCGAATTGCGTTACTTGGTAAAAACGGTGCGGGTAAATCTACCCTAATTAAATTATTAGCAGGTGAATTAGCGCCCCAAGCCGGTGAATTTGTTCACCACCAAGGTTTACGTATCGGTTATTTTGCACAGCATCAACTAGAGTCGCTCGATCCAAGTGCATCGCCACTACTACACTTGCAGCGCCTTGATAAAAAAGCATCTGAGCAAGAACTCAGAGATTTCCTTGGCTGTTTTGCATTTCATGGCGACAAAGCGCTCGACCCTGTGGCACCATTCTCGGGGGGCGAAAAAGCCCGCTTAGTATTAGCTTTGCTTGTTTATCAAAAGCCTAACATCTTGCTACTCGATGAACCAACCAACCACCTTGACCTCGAGATGCGCCATGCCTTAGTTATGGCTTTACAAGGATTTGAAGGGGCAATGGTAACGGTATCGCACGACCGCCACTTACTTAAAAATACCTCTGATCAGTTCTACCTCGTAAACGATGGTCAAGTTACACAGCTCGGCTATGAAATTGAAGATTATTATGCATGGCTGGCAAACAAAGACAGCAACAAAACGGGTGAAAGCAAAACGACAACACTTGAAAACAAACCAAATAAGGTGCAAAACCGTAAAGAGCAAAAACGCTTAGAAGCGGAGTTCCGTGCTAAAATGCAGCCACTGAAACGTGAAATTGCCAAACTGGAAAAGCAATTAGAAACCGTTAGTGAGCAATTACAAGTTGCTGAAAATGCACTTGCCGATGCCAGTATTTATCAGGAAGAAAATAAAACAGAGCTCACTAAACAACTAGCTGAACAAGCTAAACTCGCGCCGCAATTAAACGATATTGAAGAGTCGCTGTTGGAAAAGCTCGAACAATTAGAAACTGAGGAAGCTGAATTTGCAGCACAATTTGCAGACTGACCGACTCTGGCAGTTTTCGCTTGATTACTACAGCAAAAGCGCGCACAGCAGTGCGCTTTTAACCTTGCAAGACAGCTATGGTGCCAATGTTAACTTGTGCTTATTGCTAATTTATCTGCAAATGCACAACTTACCTATTGATGTTTCACAAATTGACGCGTTACATTCAGAAGTGTCTTTCTTTAACAAAACCTATACATCACCGCTTCGCCAGACAAGAAGCTTGTTCAAGTTGTCTTTACAAGAGTTACCAAATTACCCTGCGCTTAGAGCACATCTACTAAACGCGGAGTTAGAGCTCGAAAAGCACGAACAACAGATATTAATAAATGCCTATAACAAGACTAAACAACAAAATCCCGACGCTAAGCTCGCTTTGCATTACTACCTTTCTAATACCTTACACGTGTCAAAAACTGACCTAGATCAAACATTAATTCAACTTAGTTGATGCGATAAAATACCTGGGAAAAACCTTGATCTAAGTCATGATCATTTGGTCCTGCTTATTCTATTCTCTTTCGTGTTGACGTTAGAGGAGAAACACAATGAACAATCTATTTAGAGACTTTTTTCAGGATCCTGTGCTGTTTTTATCGTTCGGTATTTTAGGTGTTGTTATTGTTCTGTGCCTTTTCTACGTAGGCTTTTTCATCAACAAGATCAAAAACTCTGAGCCTAGCGAGTCATAACCAGTTTTATTAAAAATTTGAAAGTGTCAGCATTTGTCTGGCATTTGAAAAACCCTGTTAGAATTAAGCACGACGCACTAAAGCATCAAGCTAGGCAACTAGTTTGGTGCTTTATTTTTTTCTGCTACACTGAGCCCATCTTTATTCTTTGTACACTGTTATGGATCATAACTTTAAACCTGCTTGGTGGATGAGCAATCGCCATGCACAAACCATCTTACCGCGATTTTTTCGTCCAACCTTAGCTATTGATTACCATATAGAAGAAATAGCAACGCCCGATGATGACTTTCTGCAACTCATTTGGAGCAAAGAACATATCGTAGCTGACGAAAAACCCTTAGCGATTGTATTACATGGCTTAGAGGGAAACATTGATAGCTTTTATGCGAAAGGCATGATGAAAGCGCTCTCGCTCGCAGGGTTTGACGTGGTGTTGTTACATTTCCGTAATTGTGGCTACAAAGCAAATCTGCAAGCCCGTGCATATCACAGTGGTGAAACCACAGATTTGCATTTTTTAGTCAATACGCTAAAACAGCGCTTTCCAAGCAAACCCTTAATGGCGGTTGGCTTTTCGCTTGGTGGAAACGTTTTAACCAAATACCTTGGTGAATATGAACACAATAGCCAGCTAAATGCAGCAGCTGTAGTCTCAGCCCCTTTTGCATTAGCGTCATCATGTAAAGTGATTCAAAAAAGCTGCTTTAAGTTATATCAAAAATACCTGCTCGACAGATTAAAGAAATCCACAGCACGAAAACTGGAACACCTGAAAGACTCGATTAACCTCACAGCAAAGCAGCTGGAAAATATTTACGATTTATGGGAGTTCGACAACAAAGTCACCGCCCCGCTGCATGGTTTTATTGACGCAGCTGACTACTACTTAAAATCAAGTGGAAAACAGTATTTAAAACGTATCACAACCCCCACACTAGTAATCCACGCAAAAGATGACCCAATGTTGTCGCAAGAAGCAATACCAAAGCAAGAAGATGTCAGTAATGCCGTTAAATTAATGGTGTCGAAGAAAGGGGGGCATGTGGGCTTTATTAGCGGTAAAAACCCGTTTCGTCCTATTTTTTGGCTTGAGCAGCAAGTCCCTCACTTTTTCCAACAACAACTATTAAGTAAATAAAAATGATCGTACCAATTGACCAAATTGATCCAGATACCCTGACAAATCTGATAAAAGAGTTTGTTTTGCGTGAAGGTACCGACTACGGTGAAGAAGAAGCCGCTTTAGAACAAAAAATAGAGCAAGTTAAAATGCAATTGAAAACAGGCACTGCGGTATTAGTGTTTTCTGAATTGCATGAAACAATCAATATAATGCCTGCCAGTGACTTTCAGTCACATGTCGACTACGAGTAGAAAAAGCATTTGCTTTTTTCTACTCACACCTACAACTTAGTAAATTATTGCTATTCGACTAGTTTTTAATCTTTCTATCGCGATTCTATTGCTTTCAAAGTTAAAGCAAGCACAATAAAGAAAACAACGACACAGAATCGACTATGAAATACCTAATAAAAACAAGCTTAATAGCCTCTGCCTTAGCCCTTACCTTTACAAGCAATGCGGCAGAATTTAAAGCTTCAGAAAAAGCAATCAAACTGGCGCAAGAAAACTTACTTATCGATACTCATATTGATGTGCCATACCGCATTTATCACAAATGGGATGATGTCTCAAAAGCCACGGAAGGTGGTGATTTTGACTATCCAAGGGGCGTTAAAGGGGGCTTAAATGTGCCTTTTATGTCGATTTATATTCCGGCCAATTTAGAATTTGAAGGTAAAGGCAAAAGTTACCAGCTTGCCAATCAACTTATTGACGGCATGGAAGCGTTGGCACAACGTGCGCCAGATAAATTCGCAATCGCGACCAGCACCAGCGACGTTGAAGCGCAATTTAAACAAGGCTTAATGTCACTTGCCATGGGCATGGAAAACGGCTCACCAATGGAAGGAGAGATGGCAAACCTTAAACACTTCTTTGACCGTGGCGTTCGCTACATTACGCTTGCCCATTCGCAAAGCAATCACATTTCAGATTCATCTTATGATATTCGTCGTAAATGGAAAGGCTTAAGCCCATTTGGTAAAGAGTTAGTCAAAGAAATGAATAACATTGGTATGCTAATTGATGTATCACATATTTCAGATGATGCCTTTTACCAAGTTATGGAACTGTCAAAAGTACCAGTGATTGCCTCTCACTCGTCATTACGCAAATATACGCCAGGTTTTGAACGTAACATGGATGACAAAATGTTGTTAGCACTGAAAGAAAATGGCGGCGTTATTCAAATTAACTTTGGTTCAAGCTTTGTGACGTCTGCAGCAGGTGCTTGGGGCGATAAAATGAAAGCTGCACGTAAACAGGCAAAAGAAGAGTTTGGCGAAAACGCACCACAAGTTAAAGATTTCCGAAAAGCTTATGTTGCGAAAAACCCATACCCATTTGCAAGTCTAGAACAGGTGCTCAATCATATTGATCATGTTGTAAAACTGATTGGTATTGATTACGTTGGCATTGGCTCTGATTATGACGGTGTTGGCGACTCTCTGCCAATCGGTTTAAAAGACGTTGCTAGCTACCCTAACTTAGTTCAGGGATTACTTGATAGAGGCTATTCCGATAGCGATATCATCAAACTATTAGGTGGTAATACGATGCGCGTTTGGCGACAAGCTGAAGCGTATGCTAAAAAGCATTAAGCTTAATCATGTTTGGGCAACAAACGTTGCCCAAATTGCAACACAAGGATGAACAACTTGGAAAATAGCTTAGAAAGCATTTCATTCTCACTGCAACAAGCTATTTTTGATCTGCTTTTACAATCACCTAACTGTAAACTCAACCACATCTTTAGCCATTTAAAAGAGCAGAAACTGCTCATTTCGCTCGATAAAGATCCTGAACAAAATTTATTTAAGCAAAACTTCTTAGTGATGAATGCGCTCTTTAATCTGCAAACTGACGCCAATGCTCTTGGGTATGCCGTAGTAATCGATTCGATTAACATTCAGCTGATTTGCTATCAAGAAAAACAACTCTCTGACACCAATTCAAAGCTCGCAGATTACTATTTAGACTTTTCAAACATTGCGATTTCTAATGAAGAGATAAAGAGTTTATTAGATAGTTTTTGGCACTACTACACTGCTCGTAACCATTTTGAATTGCATGATGTAAATGACGCTTTCGATGTACTTGGCTTACCTAATAATGCCACTTTAAAACAGGTAAAACGCGCCTGGTATAAAATTGCCCTCACCTCACACCCGGATAAAACTGCAAGCCACAACTCTGATAATTACTTAGCGGCAAATAGCGCTTATCAAGCATTGCTTAAGCATTTTTCAAGGACCAAATAACGATGCTAACCTTTTCTCAAATCGCTCCCGAGCTAATACCATTATCGCTTTTATTGGAAGCTGATCCTGATGAACAAAAGATAAGAACTTATTTATCGAATAGTTTCTGCTTTGCAGCCACTCAGGATATTAATCTAGCGGGTGCCTGTGTATTTAAAGAGCAAAGTTCACAATGTATAGAGTTAATGAATATTGCTGTAGTTCCTTCCCATCAAGCGTTAGGCATTGGTTCAAAGCTACTGGCGTTCGCTATTTCAGAGCTAAAGCAAAGCGACTTTTTACGTATTGAAGTAGGCACAGGTACATTTGGCCATCAACTCGGTTTTTATCAAAAGCTAGGATTTCGCGTAGACAGCATTATTAAAAATCATTTTTTAGATAACTACTCAAAACCCATTTTTGAAAATGGTATACAGCATAAAGATATGCTCAGACTCGTATTATGCCTGCAAGATAGAAAAATTTAATTTAAAAATAAGAGTTCAGATATAGGAAAACTTCCAGAAACCGGATTTAGGTAAATATTGAATATCTATAACGAAGACAATAATAAGACGAAATATTTTGGATTATTAAATTAGGATAATAAGGGAAAAACAAGAAATGGTTGCGGGAGCCGATTTGATATGCGTTGGGCACCAACGACGACCGTAGGGCGAAATATACTTGATTAATAAATTTGAATTATATGGAAAAATAAGAAATAGTTGCGGGAGCCGATTTGATACGCGTTGGGCACCAACGACGACCGTAGGGCAAAGTAAGTTTGATTATTAAATTAGGATTATAAGAGAAAAACAAGAAATGGTTGCGGGAGCCGGATTTGATACGCGTTAGGCACTAACGACGACCGTAGGGCGAAATATACTTGATTAATAAGTTTGAATTATATGGAAAAACAAGAAATGGTTGCGGGAGCCGGATTTGAACCGACGACCTTCGGGTTATGAGCCCGACGAGCTACCAGGCTGCTCCATCCCGCGTCAGAATGGTTCACGAACGTGAACAAGCCTTAGAAGTTTTAATTCATTCTAAAAGAATTGGCTACCAAAAAGTTGGTTGCGGGAGCCGGATTTGAACCGACGACCTTCGGGTTATGAGCCCGACGAGCTACCAGGCTGCTCCATCCCGCGCCTGTATTCTTAAGCTTTGCTGCTTAAGTGAGGCGCTATAATATAGATTTATTACATTTATGCAAGCACTTTCTGATAAAACACGTTTAACTGCTCAAATTACAATCAACGCTTGTGTGGTTTGATCATTTCTTGCCAAGGATAGCTTTGATCACCCGTTATAATAAAATCAGGATTTTCAGTAGTTTCACGCTGGTTATAGGTAATAGGGTTAAACTCAGCATCAAATAGCTTTCCACCAGCCATTTCTACAATAATTTGCGATGCGCCTGTATCCCATTCCCCTGTCGGCCCTATTCGCATAAAAGCATCTGCACGCCCTTCAGCAATTGCACAGGCTTTTAATGAACATGATCCCAAAGGCAAGGTATCAAATTCTTGCTCGATGTATTTGCTCACTGTTGCGATATTTTGGCGACGACTAACAGCTAATTTCAACTCCGACTGACGTTGCACCTGTATTTTTGTATCTTCGCCATTTTCACGTTTAAACGCACCTAAGTCAGCCATCGCCCAATAGGTAACCCCTTCTGTTGGCCAGAAAATAACGCCAAATACCGGTTTGTTATTTTCTACCAAGGCAATATTAACGGCAAAGTCACCACTTTTAAGCACAAACTCTCCCGTGCCATCAAGTGGATCTAGCAGCCAATAACGCTCCCAGTTTTCGCGCTGTTCTAATGAAGGAATCGGCGTTTCCTCAGACATAATCGGTATATCCGGGGACAGTGCTTTGAGACCTGCTAGCAATACTTCATTAGCTGCTAAGTCAGCTTTTGTAACAGGTGTGTTATCCGATTTTTCACACAGCTCAATATCGTCCTGATGGTACACTTCTAAAATAGCATCACCCGCATGCTGTGCAATTTGAATACAAGGCTCTATAAATTCTTTCATTCGTTACTACTGTTAATCTAAATTAAGATAAGTGCTGCTTCGCTAATAACAAAGCTGCAACGCTGCGTGCTTCTGTAAAATCAGTTTGTTGTAATAATGATTGCCAATCATTCAAAGGCCATTTAACCACTTCTAACGGTTCTGGTTCATCTCCAGCTAGCTTTTCAGGGTAAAGACTTTGCGCTAACAAGATGTGCATTTTAGCATTAAAGTAACTGGGAGCTAACGACACTAATTTTAGTTCAGCAAATTGTTTTGCACCAAACCCGGCTTCTTCTTTTAGTTCACGATTACCAGCTTGCACTGGCGTTTCACCAGGATCAATTAGACCTTTAGGGAAACCTAATTGATAATCATGTGTGCCCGCACAATACTCACGTACTAATATTAAGTTATTCTCAGCATCAATAGGAACAACCAAAACAGCGCCTCGGCTCCCCCCTTTTATGCGTTCATATTGTCTCTTTTCGCCGTTCGAAAATGTTAAGTCAAGTGCCTCAACGGTAAAAAGCTTACTATGAGAAACTTCATCTATACGGGTGACTTCGGGAAGGGTTAATCCTTTTTTATCGGGCATCATAAAACTCTGTTAAACTACAGCTTAGATTTATAATAAAACGTTTAAACTAAAAAACCTATGTTAAATTGGCAGGAAATTGACACCATCTTATTTGATATGGATGGCACTTTATTAGACCTTCATTTCGACAACCATTATTGGCTTGAACTGATCCCGCAAAAACTTGCCGAAAAGCACGGCATAAGTAAAGAACAAGCGTTTGAAGCATTATCTAAAAAATATCAAAAAGTAGAAGGGCAAATAGAGTGGTATTGCCTAGATTACTGGCAACAAGAGCTCGACTTACCCATTGTTGAACTCAAGCAAGAGATCAAACACCTTATTACAGTTCGCGAAGATGTGCCTGAATTCTTACAAGCGCTAAAAAAAGCTGGCAAAACATTAATCTTACTCACCAATGCTCACCCTGACAGCCTGTCATTAAAAATTGAACAAACAGCATTTGATGTGCACTTAGATGCACTAATATCGACTCACGAATTTGGCGTTAGTAAAGAGTCACAAAGCTTATGGCAGCAGGTTGAGCAAAAACTTGGTTTTGACAAAGAGCGAACGCTATTTGTCGATGATAGCCTTGCTGTATTAGACGCAGCCAAGCTGTATGGTATTAAACATTTGCTGGCTGTGGCTAATCCAGACTCCACAAAAGAAACACGCACATTACCGGGCTATATTTCAATAGAAGATTACCGCTCTCTGTTACCTATTCGCTAATTTAAAATATGAGTGAATCATCAAGTTGACAGAATTGAAGGGAAGTCATAAGTTTTCAGAAGGGGTCAACTTTTATAGGCTTACCCCACATATCGGCACTACTCATGTTCACTATTTAATACTTTGAATAAGTAATGTGCTTTTGCCTAAAACAACTTAATGACTTATCAGCTACCTAAGGTGACAAAGTGTTTAAAATCGGTGTAATGATATTCTTATTTCTGATAGTGACCGCTTGCAATGATGATGCTCATGACCACCCTTCAATAAAGTCTGGCCAAGCACTCTACGAATATCACTGCGCTGGATGCCATCGACAAAGTGGCAAAGGAAATTTCTTAAAAGGTATTCCTGCCAATATAGGAACTGGGTTAGAAGAGTGGCAACTTGTTCATAAAATGAAACAAGGTGAGAGTAATACTAAAATGCCTGTCTTTAAAACTATGAGTAAAGGCGAAGCGACTAAAATAGCCGAATACATCACTTCACACTCACACTGAACAAACAAAAAAGGTCGCAATCTGCGACCTTCTTATCTTGCAAAGTAATTAAGCTGGATAACGTTCTTTTAAACCTTGATACACTAAGTCAGCAAAGTTCGCTTGGTTAATATCAAGTGACTTAACTACTTCAACTAAGTGCTCGTTATCTTCTTGTCCATGCCATACCTTAATATAGCTACCATCTTTATAGCCATGGTCCTGACGGAAAAAGTTCAGCGTATTTTTACCCACATATCCACGGTATAAATCATCAATATCCATACCGATTTGCGCCATACAACCAGCGAATGCCGCTGCATCAAATGTTTTATTTGCCACTGCACTTGCAGCTAATAACTCTAGAGTTTGCTTGAAGTCTTCAGCTTGCGTTGGCTGTTCAAGTTCACTGGTAAGTTGCTCAGCAATCTCTTGGTAGCTTGTTGTACCATCGATGCGAAGTGATAAACCAAAGTGAAAAATATCGACTAGCTCAAGAATAACCTGCTCTGTATCTGGCGTTTGTTTTTTCCACCACTTCCAACCGTAATGATCAAGCATTTCAGCGCATTCAACCCAAATAGCACGGTACCATTCAAAACCTTGGTTAAACCATTCAGCATGCACTTTGGTATTCATTGCATTTTGCATTTCAAGCATCGTGCAGATTTTATTCACATTCGCAGACATTTTTTTTCTCTAAAATTAAACTGGGTCTAGTGTATCAAAAAGCGTGAATTATTGCCTTAACTCAAAATCACACTGCGACTTTTTCACATAGCGCGCAGCAAACGTTTCACCGGTATTGAACTCTAATCGCATAGAAGATAAATCAAAACGTGAATGCGGATATTGGTCAATCCAATTCATTGTGGCTTGGCAAATTTCTTCAAGTTTATAAATACGAAACGTATCAACAACGACTACAGCCTCTTTTGGTTCTAAGTAGCTGCGAATAATATTTTCACTCCACGCAGTTTGAGAGTAATTTTGCTTTAAAAAGTAAGTGAGATCAGAATTATCAAAACCACTATTTAGGCCAGTCACGTTGTTACTCGCTTTTTGAGCAAATTGTATTAATGATTGACCACTGTTAATAATTTCTTCTCGCTCACCCGGCGCACAGCGACGCGTTGTGAACTTAACAGTACCATCAGAGCTATAACATTTACGTTGAACTTTATCGGCTTTTGCAAAAAACGGTAATACAAGAATGCATATCGCTAGTAAAATTTTCATTGTTATTCTCAACTAGAACGAATTATCAGATTTTGCCAAATTATTTAGGGACAAATCAAGTATTAGCAAACTGTTTACATCAGTTTCACAAAGATAATATCCCTCAAAATCATTAACTATTTGTTCTCAAAACGATTGTAATCAAAGATTCCATATTCAACTGTTAATGCTTGTTTAGCAGTTTTATGCAAAATGTCGCTATATCGCCAAAATTCTGGGTGAGTTCGCCTAATCGCAAACTGATTTTTAAGCGCTATATAACTTTTCTCTGAGTTAACGGCTTGCAGTTTGCCGACAAATTCATCCACTTGCTCTTTCTCTAAATAGAACAGCACGGCTGGGTAATCACCGATAAACCCATTAACTAAACTGGCTGTATCTTCCTTTGGTGCACGCTGTGCGCCTTCATTCAGTAAGCTTGAAATATTAAGGTGTGCATTATGATGCAGCAAACTATAGCTTGTGTGTTTGTCGCCATCTTTAACAAGAATAAACGATACTTGCGCGAGTTGTTCTACCGCCGTATTAGGAAGCCGATTCAATTGTTCAAGAGCTTGGCTCACGCCGTCATTGTCGAGCTCATAGCGGGTATTTAAGACAGCCGCCAAATGCTGCTTTATTTTGCTATAAAGCTCCCCTTGTAAATCATCCGAGCTAAACTCAACGCCTGAAGGTTGGTTAAATTGCTCATTCGATTTTAAGTACTCAACTAGGCTTTTTGGTGCCTCGCGATACCAATGTGCGTTTAACTTTTTACGTTCTTCAGGTGGTAAAAATGCCAAAAAGTTTTGCTCGCCTTCCATACGTAAAAAGTCCATATACAATCGCGTTATAAGCTGATGGCCAACATTACCATAAACATCAAAACCAGCGACGAGCAAATAGTGGATACGTTCGAATAAACTGTAGTCAAGTACCCACATGGTTTTTGGCGCTTGCCCAACAAAGCCTTTGACAACAGTCGCACTATCAAAATGCCTAAAAATAGTTAGTGCGGCATTATCATTATGCCCTTCTCCTTGCCAAACAAGCGACATATCAAGCCCTTTGCCATCAGCAAATGATGTATTCATTTTCGCATTTTTCTGTTCCAAGAATTTTGCTTGCAAGCGTGAATACTTCAGCCAACTGCTAATGGGTAACGCATTGCTTTGTTCTTGTGCAGGCATGGCTAAATAGTCATCCATTTGATGAAAGAACTCATCCATATTGGCATTACCAACACGCTTAGGCTCAACAAAGGCGACCCAAAAGTGATCATTAATCACATTTAACGCTACTTGCCCTCGGCAAACAGGGCCTTTAATAAAACCCATAATGATTGTTTGTGCATGGTCCAATAAAAATTGGTATTTCACTTCAGTTGGTATTTGAGCAAAGCTCTTGAATGGATTTGAGGCTACCTCCACTTGATAACTCGGCAATTGAGCAACCTCATAGTTTGTTTCTAGGAATAACTGATGCAGCCTAGCCAACTCTTTGTTATTAAGTGCCAACGGAATATGATTTTTAGCTAAAATACTGGCTTGATTACGTGTTAAGCGGTAATAAACGCGCTCTACTTTCGGGTCATCAAACGGTCGGCGGGTTGCTATCACCTCTATAGGCTCGCCCGGTGGTGTTTTTGAGCGAACAAGTTTGTAGTAAGTGACGTCATTTGCGTTTGTAAAATAGATATTGGTTAAAAACCAATGCTCATAAATATAGCGCGACATCAATTGATGTTTAGCTGAGTCTTGATTTAAAAACGCTTCCCACTTTTTTACCTGCTGGTGAGTATATTCATCAACAGGTGCTAAGCTTGCCATTTTCGCACCTTGCATTAGCCAGTGCTGTAATACGTTAAATTCGTCGTCACTAATGGCTGGAAAGCCATAAGGCATGCCTAAATTAGGCTGTTTTGCTACAGTATCTCGATAATTTTCGATGCTCGCACAATTAGCCGAACGGTCTAACGAAAAGTCATACTCGCTGCCAAGCTTGGCCACCTGTGGTAATGGGTTAGACTTCTTAACTAACAAACTGTTGTAAAGCACACTGGCAGCCAAGTTATTTGTTGGCGATTCGGGGTATTCATTTAATACTGGCGAAAAGCCAAGATCACGCCATTGTGAGGTTGATTGTGCATCAACAAATAAGCGATGCGGAGTGGCTGCAACCAAGCGAGTACCATCGTAAACAACTTGTTTGCTAACTCCTCGATCGATGCCCGCAGGTGAGGTTAATTTTAACTGACACGGCGCATCATAGCAGCCATGACAAACAACACAGCGACTTTCTAATACGGGCTTAACAGCATCATGATAAAACTGACCTTGGTCTGTTTGACTATCGACAATTCGTTGTTTCACTTCAGGCGAACCATATTTCTGCTGCCAGTTATTAACCGCCATAACAGTACAACCTGACACCACTAAAATTAGCAATAAAACAACGAACTTTCTCATTTATTCAACATCCTCGTCATCAAGGCCTAAATCGAATTCTGGCGCAAACTCAAGCCACGGTGATATAAACTGTTCACCAGTTTGAGTACACACCATCACAGCCAATTGTGGTCCCTTTTTTAAGTGTAATTGTGCTGACTCTACTTGCTCAACCACTGCTTGCCATGTGGCATTCACATCAAGCAAAGCGTAATCACTCAGAAAAACAGTGTGTGTTTCCTCATCATTAATCTTCTGGCACATCTCAGCCATCACCATTTCTGTTAAGGCCATTGAAACAAAAAATGCCGGTTCAGCATCTTCAGAAATAGGTGCATCAGGAGCTAGAAAAAATACGGGAATATCTACACTTTCCGTTGCTAAGTTATCGTGTTCCATTGAGACTCTCAAAATTAATAAGGTATTTCTCGCTATAATAGCAAAATAGTTGAATTTTTTGGCGATTTTCGCCATTGTGTGACAATTTAGAGACACTTCTCAAGGAAGGTTTATGACCAGTGTAATTGATAACTTCTTCACAACGCTCGGTATTTTTCTACTTATACTCGCGATTGCTGCTGTTTTCATTATTGTTATTTTTAATACTTTAGTGAAATACAGAAATTTTGTTGTAAACGCATTTGCACAAATTGATGTGCAGTTACACCGTCGTCATGACTTGATCCCCAACCTAGTAAACACTTGCAAAGCGTATCTTGACCATGAACATGCAACCCTTAAGCAAGTAACTGAAGCCCGAAATGCCGCACTTAGTTGTTTAGAACAAGCAAAGCAAGCACCCAGTAACGGCTCTCTTATTAAAAAGTTAGCTGGGGCTGAAAATATGTTAACGCAGGCCCTTTCGGGGCTACAGGTAACAATTGAGGACTACCCTGAATTGAAAGCCAATGAGACAGTGAAAAACTTGCATGAAGAGCTTGTTTCTACAGAGAATAAAATTGCTTTTGCTCGCCAGGCTTACAATGATGAAGTGATGCAATACAACACTTACAAGCAAAGCTTTCCAAACAATATCGTGGCAGCAAAATTTGGCCATAAAGATGACGCCAGCATGTTAGAACTAGCACAATCAGAGTATCGTCAAGCACCAAGCGTACAACTTTAACTGATGAAAAACTTCTTTCAGCAACAAGCTGAAAATAGGCGTGCCAGTGCATTATTGGTATGCCTTTTCTGCCTTGCAGTGGCCTTAATAGTTGTTATCGCTCAATGGTTTTTTGGCCTTATTTTTGATGCCCGTATTGCAAGCAATCTTAATCTTATTTTATATCGCGGTTGGGATGTATTCCGTGAACAAAACCCCTATCAGTGGCATCTCCCTTCAGCTGTTATTACATTTAGTTTAATTGCAATTACAGGTATTTATAAATACCGGCAGCTACGCGTTGGTGGTGGACAAATTGCCAAGCAATTAGGTGCCACACGGGTACAACCCAACACCTTTCATCCACTGGAGAAGCAACTGCTTAACGTTGTAGAAGAGATGGCAATTGCGGCTCGCACAACGGTGCCTAGCGTTTATATTCAATTGCATCAAAGCCAAGTGAATGCCTTTGCCGCAGGACATACCAACCATAACGCGGTTATTTCGGTTACACGTGGCGCACTTGAGAAACTCACCCGAGATGAACTTCAAGCTGTAGTTGCCCATGAATTTAGCCATATAGTGAATGGCGACATAAAATTAAATAACCGCTTAGTTGCCGCAACATTTGCAATTAGCTTTATTGGCTTACTGGGAGAATGGATTTTACAACACGCCGCAACATCTAGGCGTGGAAGAAACAATTCTTCGGGGTTTGAACTGGTTGCGGCTATCATATTGATTAGCTATGGCTATATTGGCACTTTGCTCGCAGATTTTATTAAAGCGGCAATCTGCCGTAGGCGTGAATACTTAGCTGACGCTAATGCCTGTCAATTTAATCGTAACCCTGAAGCGCTCGCTAATGCACTAAAAGTGGCTGCTGGATTACGTTTACCGCACCGAAACGCACATTATCACCAATATAGTCATTTGTTTTTTAATCAAACAAGAACGCCATGGGTCAGCTCTTTTTCAACACACCCACCAATTATTAAACGAATTCAAAAGCTTCAACCTAGTTTTAAAGCCCCTACAGATGGTTTTAAAGAACGCACAAATGTTGCCAATTACCAAGCGATGCAACTCACAGCAACACGCGAATATTTCAGCGAAAATACGATACCTATTATAAAACCGTCTGTACGTGCAAATACTGACCATTTATCAGCCAAATTATCGCAATTGGTGCATGACCCATACTCATGTTTTACGCTAATACCGATGCTTTTACTCAGTGATGATTTTGAACTACGTAGCAACCAACTGAACAATTTACTTTCGTCTCAATATGTCGATGCCTTTACCCTCGATATTGCTGAGGCTGAACTAGCTAAGCTATGCAATAAACAGCGGTTTGAACTGATTGAACTTGCAGCACCCAGCATTGATTGCTTACCAAGAAAGCAAAAAGACGAACTCGCTAATTTGTGTTGGCAAATAATATTAATGGTAGATAACAAACAAATAAATCTGCCACTTAATCATCAGCTGTTAGTTTGGCTTTATTTAGAAATCATCTTAATGCAAACCACTCGCGCCAAAAATAAATTGCTGTTAAAAACACGTAATACCAAGCAGTTAATCCAAGCTTGGCGTTATTTTGTCAGCTTAGTCGCAATAATTGGTCACAATGACATTCAAGATCAACAACATGCTTTTGTCGCTACTTGCCAACAATTCAATATGAAAGGGCTCACTGCTCTGCCTATTACACAATTTGATAGCCAATCTGCACATCAAATGTTAGCGGCCTTGATTAGTTTGCCTGTTAAAAATCGCAATGCATTTTTGCAAGCAATTGAATTTACAGCAAACTGGGATAATGAAATAAATGAGGCTGAGCAAACCATGTTGTATAGTTTTGCGCTACTACTTGATTTGCCTAGCGCTGTAACAGATTAATTAACCTCTACCAAGGTAAAACCTCACCATTCGAGTGCCAAAATGTGCCGGTATTACTGAGGTTAAGTTCATAAATGCGTTCAATTAAGCGACTAGCCGCCACTTCTGGCGAGATATCACCAGCAAAGCCTACCATGGCCGTTTGGACAAAGCCCGGATGCAAAATTGCTAAGCTAATATCGCGCGCAGCAAGTTCAATTGCGATACTTTTACTGGCTGCATTAAGTGCCGCTTTCGACATACGATAGCCAATATATGCACCGGAGCCATTATCTTCTATGGATCCCATTCGACTTGTAATCATTGCTACTTTACTGCCAGCAATTAAATTATCTTGCAGCGCATGTGTGACGCGAATCGGGGCAATGGCATTAACATTGATTTGCTCTTCAATACTTGCAAAGTCCATATCAGCAAGGCTTTCATTTTTAAACACACCGGCGTTATTAATTAAAATATCGACCTGCTGACCTGCTAAGGCTTTCTTTAAGGTGGTAATATCGTCAGCATTAACAACATCAATACCACTAATCACGTTTGCACCACTTGCGATAAGCTCATCACTGGCGTTTCGAACGACAGCCGTTACTTTAAAACCTTCAGAAATATACTGTTTTACAAAGGCAAGTCCAATTCCTCTATTAGCCCCTGTCACCACAACGTGTTTTGACATAAATCTATTTCCCAATAAAAAAGATACCCTATAGAAATGGTATCTTTTTGATTAAATACAAGCTTTCGTATTTTTGTAACTGAGCTATACCTCAATTACCGAGAAAAAGCCCCCTTGGGGATCGGTAATCACACTAAAACGACCGACATTCGGAATATCAGTTGCAGGTACGCACACGGTGCCGCCAAGTTCAGTAACTTGTGCTAAAGTCGCATCGCAGTTATCAACTTGGAAATACGTCATCCAGTGAGCCGGCATATCGCCCCACTCCTCATTCATTTCAAGCATGCCCGCAACTTGCTCATCACCAACAGTAAAAATGGTGTAAGGCATGCCATCCATATCTTCAATCTTGTACTGCCAACCAAAAACAGATGAATAAAACTCGCGACTGGCCGCAGCATCTTTAGAAGCAAGTTCGTTCCAGCAAACGCTGCGCGGTTCATTTTTAATTAGCGAGCCACAATGCTTGTTTCCTTGCCATATCGCAAACATTGCGCCATTTGGCTCGAAGAACATAGCCATGCGGCCTGCATCCATTACATCATGAGGACCTGCAATCACTTCAGCACCAGCTTGTATTGCCTTTGCTAATGTTTCATCAACACTGTCAACAGCAATGTAGTTTAACCAGTGGCTGGGTACTTTATTATCAATGCGTTCTTTTTCCATTTGATACATGGCACCGATATCCTTACCGTTTAACTGCAGCATGGTATAAAACAAATCTTCCCCGATTGGCTGATCGTCAAAGGTCCAATCAAACAATGAAGTATAAAATGCCTTAGCAGATGCCCAGTCTTGTGAGCATAACTCTGTCCAACAAAATGTGCCGGCTTGATGTTTGGTATAACTTGCCATGTGTGTTTCCTTATTATTTACACTCGCTGTTCTAAAGTTAACCAATTTTGCTTAAATAGCAATAAAAAAAGCGAAGCTATACAATAACTTCGCTTTTTAGTTTCAAGGGGTTGTTTGTAATTAAATTTTAAACCACTTAATCGCGTTATCAAGTTCGTCGGCTTGGTGCGATACCTGGTGTGATGCTTCAGCATTGGCAACAGAACTATCAGCTAACTCATCTGCATAATCACTGATTTGTACGATATTTTGATTGATCTCTTGAGCCACGGTCGATTGTTGCTCAACGGCAACAGCTATCGTTGATGTCATTTCAGAAATCTCTTGAATATCGGCAATGATTTCAGCAAATGCTTGCCCAGCTTTATCGGTTTGCTCTGCTGTTTGTAACCCTTGAGATTTACACAGCTCAATACTCTCTACAATATTCGCAGTGCTAGACTGTAGATCAGTAATAATCTGAGTAATTTCTTGAGTTGATTCTTGTGTTTTGACTGCAAGTGAACGCACTTCATCAGCTACTACCGCAAAACCTCGCCCTTGTTCACCTGCACGAGCAGCTTCAATCGCCGCATTTAATGCCAATAAGTTAGTTTGCTCAGCAATACCGCGGATTACCTCCATAACAGCATTAATTGCATTACTCTTTTCGCGTAATAAGTTCACCTGTTCAGCTGAATCCACCAGCTGATTACTGAGTACTGTCATCTGCTCAACAGTGGCTTCAATTTGACCTTGACCTGTAGTCGCATTTTGCGAAACGGTATCAACACGATTAGAGGTTGTCTCAGCATTAATCGCAATATCATGTGCTACTGCGCCCATCTCTGTAACGGCGCTAGCAACTGTTTCTACTTCTGATTTTTGCTTCATTAATTGCTGACCACTTGATTCAACAACTTGAGCAACACGTGTCGATTCAGTATTAACAATTTCAACAGAATGTTGAATCGTTTGCAGTACAGATAAGAATTTCCCCATTAGCCCATTTACACTATCAGCTAACATTGCCAACTCGTCTTGACCATGCTTTCGCACTTTAATAGAGAGATCGCCTGAGTGTGCAATACGGTCAATATCTGTAATAACACTATCAATGGAAGTCGTTATTGAACGAATAATCGTAAATAAGAAGCCTACTAGTGCAAATGCCAAAATTAGACTTGATGCAATTTGTTGTGCTTTAGCATCTGAATACACTTCTTCTTGAATGGCTGTTAGTTCTTCGCCAAGCAATTGTAATGTTTGCTTCAATTTATCTTCGGTTTCAGAAACATCGTTCTTTAAGCCGGTAGATTGATTAAAGCCGATCGCTAAGTAACGTTCTGATGCTTTCAAAAATGCATTTTGATACTGTTTTAGTAACGTTACTAACCCTCTTTCATTACTTGCAAATAAGAGTTTTTCCAGTTCATCAACTGTTTTATTGATACGCGCAATATATTTTTTATCACCACGCATAATAAAGTCTTTCTCACTGCGGCGAAGCTGCAATACCATCACGCTCACATCAAGGCGATTGATTTGCTTTGCTTGCTCCTCTAACTTGTGGACCGCGCCTCGCAACTCTTTTCGTAAGCCTGCGTTTTGGTTATATCCATACTCTTTATATAATTCATCTAACTTTACGAAATCTTGCTGTAAAGCAGTTAAATTTCGTTGCGTATCATTAAGCGCATTAGAATTAACATCAAAGCTAGCTAATTTTTGTTGTAATTTATTGAGTGCAATTTTGGCCTCATCGACACGATCGACCAATTCTTGTCGGAACTCAGGTGCTGGTTTTTCTAAAAACTTAACCTCAATACGCAATGTATCTGCAACAGCCCGCTCAGTAGCAATTAAATCTTCTGTAGCATCCACTAATACTTGCTTCTTCCCTGCAATGTAAACATTTAATAACGTGAGAGCAGCCATTGAAACCACTGCGACCCCGATTAAGAGTTGCAACTTAGTTTTGATTTTTATGGCTTGAAACATTTATACCTCTTTACTTCTTTGACGGTGGGGGAATTGTATAAGACCTGATTAGACGATTTATTGTTCTAACGCATGTATGTTTTCGACAATTGGCCCAATAACTTTAGGAAATTATTAAGTTTTTCCTAGCAGCACCTATTTAATACCCAAAAAAGATACAAAACAACACGATTTAGAAAAAATACTTTACTCTCAGCAAGATATGTCGCATATGCAACAATGTTAAAGTGGCATCTTCAATCTCAATAACAACATTGTATTCGCTTTCATCCAGTTTCAATCGCAAGGCACTGAATATTTGAGTAATGAGTGATATGCTGCTTGTGAATTACAACAATAAATATCGATTCTGGATTGCTTTAATCCTCATCTGACAAACTTGATGAGCGAATACAGTTACACATCCCCAAGCCTTCAAATCGTTATATGGAGTTTTACTATGAAAACCACAGTTTTTGCCTCAGCATTAATGGCAACGATATTTCCTCTTGCAGTTAATGCTGCAAGTAGTTCACAAAATCTTGGGCCAGATGTCGTTAAACCCGCACCTAAAGTGAGCATTGCAAGCCATGATGCATTTTTTAATCACCTCAAAGCACATTGCGGAAAAGCATATCAAGGTAAGGTTACCGTTGATAACCAAGATAATGGGGCATTTAGTGGCAAAAAATTGGTAATGCATGTGCGCAAATGCAGTGATACTGAATTACAAATTCCATTTCATGTGGGCGAAGATGCGTCTCGCACGTGGATCATCACCAAGACAGGTTCTGGTTTAAGTTTAAAACATGACCATAGAATGAAAAATGGCGAGTATGATGTCTCTACCATGTATGGCGGCCATACGGTTGATGCAGGTTGGCAACATGCCCAGTCTTTTCCAGCAGATCAGTATTCTAAAGAGCTGTTCATTAAACAAGGGATCCCGCAGTCTAACGGTAACACTTGGCAGATTTTTATCTATCCTGAAAGATACACGTATCGTTTAGTAAGAGAAGGACGAGAGTTTAGAGTCGATTTTGATTTAACAAACCCCATTACACCACCAGCAGCGCCATGGGGTTATAAGGATTAAACACTACACGTTAGTTCCGCAACTAAGGGGCCTGGGTTTGCTCTAGGCTCCGTTGGAAACTTCTCAAATTCTTGCACACCCGATATAACCCTTAAATTAAACGCATCACTTTTACAAAGCACGGCACTGTGGCGCAATAAAAAGACAGATTGCTTAGCAAATTCTTGGTAAGTACCTTCACGAATGGACAACTTATATTTATTAGTTGCAAGCTGAGTTTGGCGATAATGAATTTTATGGTCAAAATCATATAAGGCTTGTTGTTTACCTTGCTCTGATGCAACAACCATAATAGGTGTTAAAAGCATTAAATTGCATACGAGTTTCCGTAACATCTCTTTTCCTTTCAAACTCTGTTACGAGTTGACTATACCAACTTCTAAGTTGTCAAACCACTCAAGAAACTCTTGTACAGCCTCACCTTTAAAAATGCGACCATGTTGAGGAGCCATCATTTCAATATCAAGTTCGCGAACTCGCGCAATCCAGTTTTTCTTTGCGCTATTAGAGGGCATCCAACGTTGATGAAAATATCGCATTTTATCCGCATGGCTTGCAAAATCTTCGACAAACATAGGGGCATCAGGCTCTTCTAATGCCGCACCAATATCACCACTCATTAAGATCTTGGCTTCAGGATCGTAGACATGAAAATTGCCAGACGAGTGTAAGAAATGGGCTGGAATAAAGCGAAAGGTCACAGAGTCCAAACGTAACTCTTGCCCTTCATCGGGAATAGCTTTGTACTCAATGTTATCCATACCGAAGTGACGAATAAATCCCTCCCAGAGCCAAGGAGCATACAATTTGGCATTTGGTATGGTTTTATCCCACAAACCAAGAGAAGAAATAATGTCTGGATCTTGGTGTGATGCAAATAATGTGGTGACTTTTTCAAGCTCTGTATGGCTTAAAATACCTGCTAACATTGCCGAAAATAGCTCGATTCCTCCTGGGTCTAACAACATTGTTTGCTGACTGGTGACAATCATATATTGATTGGTATCGATAATCTTCTCTGATTTCCCCTGATCTCGGCCAAAAACGAGCCACTTATGATGCTTACCCTGATACAAATCGGTCGATTTCATTTAAATACCCTTTCTAACTCATCGAGTGTATTGAGATTCGTTTCAATTGCGCCTTTAATTCGCATAGCAGCGGAGCTTATATAGTCTGAGACGGACTCTAAGCTTGCACAAAACTCACCGGCTTGAGACGCTTCAACACGTGAGGTTACTGCAATATATTCGGCAGCACGCATTTGTTGTTCAATCTCTTCAAATTGCCACTGCAAATTTTGCAGTTCATGCTTTAACGACACCATCACGTCTTTAACATCACTCGCAGCTTTAACATAAAGCGCCCTGCTTTGAGCGTGGTCGCATAAACTTAAACTCTTAGCTAAATGTTGCTCTAGTTGACTCGCACGTAAATGATTTAAGGCGAGTTTAAACAATTGACCTGCGTGTAAATTAATATGTTCTGTTGTTTGAATCGTGCGGCTTGAGAATTCGTTAATAAAATTAGTGATTGATTTAAAGCCTAATGCAGCTTCACCTGCACGGATCGCAACTACGCGAGCATTCTTTGAAGTTAACGAGAGACTTTTAGCTTCAGTGAGAATGACTTCTAATTGCGCAACAATGGTTGCAACTGTAACGAAACACTTTATTTCTGGATGTTTTTTGACGCTATCCATAGAGCTCATTTACGCTTTATTAAGTATTTTCAAATATAGGAAATAAAAAAGAATTTTGCCTAGAATTTTAAAAATTTGTTTGCGAAATGAAGTTTGAAAGTGATGCTCCAACGAGGAAATCAACGCATAAAAAAGGCTCACCAAGGTGGGAGCCGAAAGTGCATTATTAACAACTAATGCGTCAGGGAAATATCTACAAGAAACGAGTTCTTGTACTTTTATAGACTGAGGGAACAACACAAAGTTCAAAAAAACTAATTAAATTTTTACAATAATTTTAAGTTATTAATTTAATTGACTAAATGCCAGCACAGATAAAATGATAACCACCCCAAAAAAATAATGGTGTCGTGCCAAATGTTCTCCGAAAATAATACGACCAATGAGCATTGCAGATAAAATGCTGATCGCGCGTTTTACTGCCTCAACAGTACTCGCATCTAGAAATCTTAAAGCATTAAATTGCAGCAAAACCGCAGCTGAAAAGCCTATTAACCCAAACAGCCAGAAGCGATTATATACTTTAGGAAATTCAACAGCGGTACGGTTAAATAAAAGTGCTATTGATAATATGCATACCATCACAATATTAACCCAAAGTGCATGAAAACTAACATGCGTAAACTGCAAAGCATATTGATCGATACAAATACACGCCCCCCAACTTAATGTAGTTAACAACATCAAGCCTGCACCAGGCTCCGTTACCCTAAAGCCATTACCAAGCAATTGGAAGGTAGCAAAAACACAGACAGCAATTAATAAATATGCTAACCAAGAAAGTACTACCGAAAAAAGCAATGCATTAATAATCGCTGCAACTAACGGCGTAAGCGACAAAACAGGTACTAGCAAAGAGAAGCGCCCACGACCAAGCGCCGCAATAAACGACACGGCACCGATTGCAGCCAATACGCCGCTGATACTCGCTAAACCGAAATAACTGCTTTCTTTAGGAAATTGTGCGTCAGAAACAAACCAATACGTTAAGTAAATTGGCAAGGTCATAAGACTAAATATTAGGCCAACAAACAAAGGATGATGCGTTTCAACTAACCGCTTTCGGCAAATATCAAAGAGTACCCATGCGAAACTTGCTAACAACAAAAACAACCAAGACAAAGTGTATCTCCTAATGGATGGATCTTTTTTAGCATCAATACGTATAAGGATATTATGTTGTTCAAAATAAGCTACTTATGAATTTACCAGTATTTCCATTACCAATCTTTTTGCTACCTGATGGTGTAACACGGCTGCGTATTTTTGAGCCGCGCTATCTTAAAATGGTGTCAATTGCCTGCCAGCAGAATGGTTTTGTGTTATGCGTATTTGATCACAACGCTGAATTAAATGTACCAGCCTGGGGAGCCTGGGTAGACATTATAAATTTCAGTCAGGAAGGCGAGTTGTTAAACATTGATATCAAGGCGAAAAGCTTAGTTAGTATAGAAAATGTAACTATGGACGATGATCAACTTCGATTTGCTGATTGCACTGAAATACCTCATTGGCCACCGCAAGACTTGTTGCCTCATCACACCTTGCTTGCCGAAAAACTAATGCATGTTTACGAAGAATACCCAGACCAAGCTGCTCTTTACCCAGAGCCTAAATTTGATGATATTAACTGGGTATGTGCTCGCTTTTTAGAAATATTGCCACTGTCGTTTGAGAAAAAACAGTTATTCACTAAAGAAGATAGCTTCGCAAATGCTGAGGATTTTTTAAAAGTGATTATTTTAGGTCAATAAAATGATCGCTTTTTATCAACCTATCGTAATGGCTACTAGGATTTTATTGTCAGAGCGCTATGATGATATCAACAACAACGAACAGTAACCGATCTTCAATGAAGCATAATGCAAGTTTAGATGGGAAAGAAATAGACAGTAAAACGTTATCAAGCTGGCTTATTGATATAGCTGATAAGCGTGATAAACGGGCATTTGCAAACCTCTTCAAGTGGTTTTCACCCAAGATAATGGGGTTTGGTCGTAAGCAATTCAACAACCCGGCGATGGCATCTGAGTTGCTTCAAGAAACAATGACCAATGTATGGCGTAAAGCGCATCTCTACAACTCAGAGAAAGGTGCTGCCACTACATGGGTTTACACGGTGATGCGTAATATTAGTTTTGATATGTTAAGAAAGATTCAAGCTAATCATGAAGACACATTAAGTGATGATATTTGGCCTCTCGCAGAAGCGCAAAATTCAGACGAACATGTATTTGCTGATCACTTGATGGACAAACAAATTGCTCGTTATTTGAATCGTTTGCCTGACAATCAAAAACAAATCGTACAGGGAGTCTACTTTCAAGACTTATCCCAAGAACAGCTTGCGAAAAATTTAAATATACCACTTGGCACCGTTAAATCGCGCTTGCGTTTAGCATTGACTAAATTGAGACAGCACATAGGAGCAGACAATGATTAAGCATCACCCACAACTTTCACTGCTCAAGACCTATTGTGCAGGTGAATTACCAGCAGCAATTTCCGTGATTATTGCTGCACATATCGAGTTATGCCCTCATTGCCAGCAACAAGTTGAAGCACTTACAACAAAAGTTGCTAAAGAGGCATTTACTTACACACATGAAGAAGATTTCGAACAAACTGACCTTTTGGAAGTTGATTTTGCCAGCATGATTGATGATATCACGCTCGATGATGGTATCGACGAGATTTCGGTTGCAGAGCCGCTAGAAGTTACACTAAACCAAGATAACTATTACTTACCGCAGGTACTGCGCAATTTGGACTTAAGTAGTTGGGCCAGCCTTGGAAAGCTTTCTCGTTCGCGAGTAGCACTCGATGATGCTAATTTGCACACAAGTTTACTCCATATTGACGCTGACGGCTCAGTACCAGAACATACTCACAATGGCTTTGAAATTACACTATTATTAGATGGTAGTTTTAAAGACGAAATGGGCGAGTACACTAAAGGTGACTTTATTTGGTTGGATGGTAAACATACTCACAACCCAATAACTGAACATGGTTGCTTGTGTTTAACCGTTTCAAGTGACTCTTTGCACTTCACGCAAGGATTGAGCAAATTACTTAATCCTATTGGTAAATTTATTTACTAGGAGGGAGCATGACTGCAGATAAGGATAAAATTGTTCTAGGTATAAGCGCCTGCTTAACTGGCGATCAGGTTCGCTTTGATAAAAGCCATAAAAAGTCTGACTTTTGCGTAAATCAGCTTGGCAAATTTGTTGAGTACCAAAAATTCTGCCCTGAAGTCGCTGTTGGACTGCCGATACCACGACCTACCATTAGACAAATAAAACGCGAAGACATGATCCATGTCTCTCGCCCTGATGGCTCTATGGACGTCACTGACAAAATGAATGATTACGCTACGAAAGCAGCGAGTAAAATGGCTAATTTAAGTGGCTTTGTATTCATGAAAGGCAGTCCAAGTTGTGGCATGGAACGTGTTAAAGTTTATTACGACCACGGTAAAGGGTGTGAGCACGATGGTGTTGGATTGTTTGCTAAGCAAGTAATGGCGCTTAACCCCAATTTACCATGTGAAGAAAATGGTCGCTTAAATGACCCTCACCTTCGCGAAAACTTCGTATTGCGCGTGTTTACTTACAAAAAGTGGCAAAACTTGGTTGCTTCAGGGCTTTCAAAACACAAACTAACCACTTTTCACAGCCAGCAAAAATATCTAGTAATGAGCCATAATGTGGCTGCTTACAAAGCACTTGGTAACTTACTTGGTGAAAAGCATGATTTACCGATTGAAGAGTTAGCTGAACAATATATATCGATGCTAATGCAAGCACTCAAAAAGCCAGCTTCACGTAAAAACCATACAAATACCTTACAACACTTGCAGGGCTATTTTAAAAAGCACTTAACTAAACAAAACAAGCAAGAGCTAAGCGAAAATATCATCGCCTATCACGATGGTTTAGTGCCATTAATGGTGCCGTTAACGTTAATCAACCACCATTTACAAAACTACCCTAACGAATACTTAGCTAATCAAGCTTACTTAGACCCTTATCCGAAAGATTTAAGGCTCAGATACGGACTTTAAATGAGTACAGTTTATTGGATTCGACGGGATTTTCGTTTAGACGACAATCCCGCTTTATTTTATGCACTTCAACAAAATTGTCAGCATGCGGTGTTTATTACCGCATACGATACCTGGCGAGAACACAATCACTCCGGCATTCAAATCGATTTTATTGAACGACACTTAAATTGGTTTAGCGATCAACTTACCAAACTCGGAATTAAAGTGAGCTTTATTGAGTGCGATACGTTTGATCAGCAAATCTCCCAATTATCAGAGTTTTGTCAAGAAAATAACATCACATCCGTGGTGGCTAATAGCGAGCCAGAGTTACGCGAAAAAATACGTGACAACAAAATTGCACAACAAGTTAACTTCACGCTTTACGATGCTGACACCATTTTGCCTTATGGTTCAGTGCTCAATAAACAAAATGAAATGTTTAAAGTTTTTACGCCCTTCAAAAAAGCGTGGATAAATGTACTCAAGCAGCATGGTTTTGAACAACGTTATCTTGCTGCTATCACGGTGCCTTCAAACGAGTTAACAAAGCAGAGCCAGTTTTCGCTCAAGTATGAAAAGCAAGACTCAAGTAAATGGCCTCTCGCGCATGAATTTATGCAACACGTATTACCTCGCTTTCTAAATGATAAAGTTATCGACTACGCCCGCGATCGGGATGTGCCAGCAATTAAAGGCACCAGCGGTATCTCACCATACCTAACTATTGGCGCAATTAGCCCTAAGAGGTTGGTTTACGATTTACTTTCTCACTACCCATACATTTTAGAAGACATTAAAGCCCCTATTTTTACTTGGCTAAACGAACTGATTTGGCGAGAGTTTTATCGCAACTTGTTGCTGTCATTTCCTGAATTAAACAAATTACACGACTTTCAAAGCAAGTTTGAAGGCTTTAACTGGCCAAATGACCAAGCTAAATTTACCGCTTGGTGTGAGGCGAAAACAGGATTTCCAATTATCGATGCTGCGATGCGTCAACTTAAGCAAACGGGTTGGATGCACAACCGCTTGCGCATGATAGTAGCAAGTTTTCTAACCAAGCATTTATTAGTAGATTGGCGCTTGGGTGAAGCCTATTTTATGCAGCACTTGATTGATGGAGATCTGGCTGCAAATAGTGGTGGCTGGCAATGGGCTGCTGGTACAGGTTGTGATGCACAACCTTACTTCCGAATTTTCAATCCTTTAACTCAAAGTGAGAAGTTTGATCCTGACGGCAGTTTTATCCGTAAATTCTTACCTGAACTTGAAAATGTACCAGTAAAATATATTCACCAGCCACAAACATACTTAGACTCATTTGGTGATAACTCTTACTGGCCACAAATTGTCGATCTAAAAGAAGCGCGCCTTCAGGCGCTTGATTATTACCAAAAAGAGTTAAACCGAGATGAGTAACACGCAACATATTGATGATTTTTTAGCTATGTATAATAAGTTGGACAAGTCCAACTTAGATTTACTTGAGGATATCTATCATCAAGATGTTGTATTTATTGATCCGCTTCATCGAATTGAAGGTTTATCTGCGCTTACCAAATATTTTTCTAACCTCTATGAGAATTTAGATGCAGGCCGATTTGAAGTAACGAGAGTGCTACAACAAGACAATGCTGTAAGCCTTTACTGGACCATGTATTTTTCCCATAGCAAAATAAAATCAGGCAAAGAAGTGTCATTTGAAGGTAACAGCTTTCTTGAATATCAAGATAATAAAGTGATACTCCATCGCGACTACTTCAATGCCGCAGACATGCTCTATCAACACATTCCTGTGTTAGGTGGACTTATTAACCTTGTTAAAAAGCGGGCAACAGCATGAATACGGTTCTAATCACAGGGGCGTCCTCTGGCATTGGTGAGTCGTTAGCAAAATATTACGCAGAACAAGGCTTTTGTGTTTATGCCTGTGGCAGGAACCAAGAAAAATTGACTGCTTTATCGCAACAGCATAGCCAAATCACGCCACTCGCGTTCGACTTAAATGACAAAGCCGCTATTTTTGGCGCATTGGACAAAAACGTAAAACTTGATCACATTATTCTCAATGCAGGTACCTGTGAGTATATTGATAATGCCAAGCAATTTGATGGCGATTTGTTTGCAAGAGTAATTAATACTAACCTTATTTCAGTAGGTTATTGTTTAGAAGCTTGGTTGCCTCAGTTAAACTCAGGTGGTCAGTTAGGATTAATGAGCTCAAGTGCAGTTTATGTTCCCCTAACGCGTGCCGAAGCTTATGGCGCATCAAAAGCGGGCGTTAGCTACCTTGCTAAAACCCTAAGTATCGATTTAGCGAGCAATAATATTGGTGTGAGTTGTATTCACCCGGGGTTTGTTGAAACCCCATTAACGGATAAAAATGATTTTCCGATGCCTAGTCGCATCACCAGTGTTCAAGCTGCACAAGCTATTTATCTTGGTATGAAGCAAAAACGTTATGATATTCATTTTCCAAGAAGATTTACTTTAGTGCTTAAAACATTTGCACTTTTACCCTTTTTTATATGGCGCAAACTCGCAATAAGGATGATTAAAGAATGAAAAGAATAGCCATTATTGGCAGCGGTATCTCTGGACTTACCTGCGCTTACTTACTATCAAAAAAATACGAAATCACCCTTTTTGAGAAAAATGATTATATTGGTGGTCACACCGCTACCGTCGATATTGAGTACAATGGCGAAAAACACGCTATAGACACAGGCTTTATTGTTTGTAATAACAAGACTTACCCAAACTTTTTAAAGCTGTTATCGCAAATTGGCGTTGCATACAAAGACACCGAAATGAGTTTTAGTGTTCATAATGTGCAAAGTCAAATGGAGTACAATGGCCATGGCCTCAATTCCCTATTTGCACAGCGTTCTAACCTGTTAAAACCTAGTTTTTGGTTTTTAATTAAAGACATTCTCCGATTCAATAAACTGTGTAAGCAGTTACATCAAACCGACATTGATCCTTCGCTCACTCTGGGCGATTTTTTAGATACCCATGCTTTTAATGATTTCTTTTGTCAGCACTATATCTTACCTATGGGAGCGGCTATTTGGTCCACCAGCTTACAAGAGATGCGTGATTTTGAACTCAAGTTTTTTGTTCGCTTTTTCTATAACCATGGCTTATTAAACATTAGTGACAGACCACAATGGCATGTAATTAAAGGTGGCTCTCGTGAATACGTTAAACCCTTAACGCGCCATTTTGCGGATAAAATTCGACTCAACAGTGATATAAAGCAAGTCACTCGAAACGACAACGGCGTCTCGTTAGAGTTTGCCGATGGTAGCGTAGAGCTGTTTGACGAAGTAGTTTTCGCATGCCATTCAGATCAAGCTTTAATGTTACTTGGTGATGCAAATGAACAAGAAAAGTCCGTTCTAGGTAACATTCCTTACAGTGAAAATGAAGTTGTGCTTCACACTGATATAAACATGCTGCCAAAACGTAAACTGGCTTGGGCTAGTTGGAACTACCGATTAGACAGTAATAATCCCCGACCTGCTGCGGTTACCTACAATATGAACATACTGCAAGGTCTTAGAACAGATACAACATTCTGTGTCACGCTTAATCAAACTGATCAAATCGAAAAGAGTAAAATTTTACGTTCGTTTATCTATCACCACCCGGTGTTTAATAAGCAAAGCATGGCGGCCCAACAACAACGTGACACTATTTGCGGTCAAAATAACACGCATTTTTGCGGGGCATACTGGTACAACGGTTTTCATGAAGATGGTGTGCGCAGTGCGTTAGATGTCGCCAAGCGTTTCGGTTGTGAGTTATAACTATGAATAGTGGCATTTACCGTGGCCAAGTAAGGCACCGTCGTTTTTCACCCAAGCCACATTCTTTTAGCTATAACATGTATATGCTTGCATTAGATTTAAATGAGCTAGACTTAGTTTCTGACACTAGTACTTTGTTTAGTTTAAAAAAGTTTGCCCCTATAAGTTTTTTTCAGAGTGATTATGTGAAAGGTGAACCGGGCAACTTAAAGCAACGTATTGCCAGTAAAGTTACACAGTTAGGTGGTAACTGGGATGGCACAAAAGTGATCTTTATGGGGCAATGTAGAAACTTTGGTATTTACTTCAGCCCTGCTAATTTTTTCTTTTGTTACAACAGTGATGACGAATGCAATACCATGCTTGTTGAGGTTTCAAACACACCATGGTTAGAACGTCATTACTACTTAGTAGACATAACTAAGCAACAGCGAACCGATAAAACGTTTCATGTTTCACCTTTTATGGATTTAGATATGCAGTATTGCTGGCGTGTTAAAGCGCCAAACGAAAAAGTACTGATACACATTGAAAACCATAAAGAGGAAAAAGTGTTTGACGCAACTGTAGCACTAACACGCTGTGAATTTAATCGTTCAAATATGCTTAAAACGTGGTTGAACACGCCAGCAATGACACTCAAGGTTGTAGCAGGCATTTATTGGCAAGCCCTTAAACTGTTTGCTAAACGCATCCCATTTATTGCGCACCCAGAGGCGAGAGGATAATTATGGAGCAGCAAAGCACCAGCTCAGCAAATATAACACAAGAAAATGATTTATCGTGGTTCACATCACGCTGCCGATCACTTGTATTGAATGCACTCAACAAAATAGAAAATGCCGGTCTTGAAATTGAAGAAAACGGACAAATCACATTCCTCGGCAATGAAAACAGTGAACTGCGTGGCAAGTTAATCGTATTAGATCCAAGCCTTTACGTCGATTTTATTAAAGGCGGAAGTATCGCTGCTGCAGAAGCTTACATCGCAAAAAAATGGACATCACCAAACCTAACCGAGCTCATTCGTGTGTTTGCCCGTTGCGGTGAAACGCTTGATTCTGTTGAAGCTAATAAATCATTGCTGACAAAACTTAAAAATTTCCTGTTTCACTGGGGCAATGCTAATACCCAGTCAGGCTCTAAAAAGAACATTCTCGCTCATTATGATTTAGGTAACGAGCTATACACTCGCTTTTTAGACAGTACCATGATGTACTCTAGCGCGATCTACTCAAATGACGCGACCGATTTACACGCAGCTCAACTGAACAAACTGAAAACGATTTGTGACAAATTAAAGCTGTCGCCTAACGATCACTTAATCGAAATTGGCACTGGTTGGGGTGGTCTTGCTATTTTTGCAGCGAAAAATTATGGCTGTAAAGTTACCACAACCACCATTTCTGATGCACAGTACGAATATGCCGTAGAGCGAGTTAAGCAAGAAGGTTTAGAAGACAAAATCACTCTGCTGAAAAAAGATTACCGTTTACTTGAAGGTAAGTACGATAAACTCGTTTCTATTGAAATGATCGAAGCTGTTGGTCATAAGTTTATGGCGGAATTTTTTGCAAAGTGTAATAGCTTATTAAAAGATTCTGGTTTAATGCTTATTCAAGCCATCACAATTTTAGATGCGCGATACGAACACTACCGCAGTAACGTGGACTTTATTCAGCGATACATTTTCCCAGGTGGCTGTTTGCCTTCGAATGCGGTTATGAATCAGCATATTGCTGAACAAACCAATATGATGATCGACAACGTGCAAGATATTGGCTTGCACTATGCACGAACTCTATACGATTGGCGTATGAAATTCGACAACGCCTGGTCTGAACTCACTCAGTTTGGTTTTGACGAGCAATTTAAGCGCTTGTGGCATTTCTATTTATGTTACTGCGAAGGGGCATTTATAGAGCGTGTGATTAGTACCCACCAGCTTGTTATGCGCAAGCCTCATTATCGCGATCAAGATGACCAAGAAGTTCTGGCTTACTAACCTTGTTTTATTCCAGCTAGCTTGGTTTTGCTGTGCGCTACTCACAGCAAATGCCAGCTGGCTGACTCCGCTAATCGTAGCACTACATTTCCTTTTATCGCCCACCAAGCGAAGCGACGCAAAATTATTACCATTTGCATTTTTCGGTTGTGTGGTTGATTACATACTCTTTCAATTGAATGTGATCAATTTTGCAGAACAGCAATTTCCTATTTGGCTACTCTGTTTGTGGGTAATGTTTGTACTTTCCGTTAATCATTCACTTAAATGGCTTAGCAACTGCAAACTATGGCTAATCAGTATAATTGGTGCGATTGGCGGTGCATTAAGCTACCTTGGTGCAATTAAGTTTTCAGCCATTAATACTTCACTCAGCTTATTATCTCTCTTTTTAGTCTACGCCCTCATTTGGGCACTACTATTACCTGCACTGATCGTTTTTCAAGGAAAGTTCGTAGAATTAAAACAAAACTAACCGGACGTTAGCCATGTTTAAACGATTACTAATAGCTTGTCTTTTTCTGGTTCCTAGTTCATTTGCCATTCAAACAAACCAACTTGTTAAATACGGTGAAGGTGAAATGAAAGTGCTTTTTTGGGAGCTGTATAAAGCCGAATTATTTGGCAGCAAAAGTGCTTACTCGTTTGATGATAAACAACTTGCACTAAAAATTACTTATTATCGCGATATCGACAAAGTTGATTTGATTGAAGCGACTGCTGATCAATGGCAACACATTGGTGTGGCTCATCAAAATATACCATTGTGGTTAGATGAACTTGCAACGATTTGGCCAAATATTAAAAAAAACGATATGTTGATTGTGACTCGCAATAAAGATAACAGTGCCAGCTTTTTCAATGACAAAGGACTACTTGGCACAGTTAAAGATCCTGACTTTGGCAATGCATTTTTAAATATCTGGTTATCAGAAAAAACAACTCGTCCCAAATTACGAGAAAAGCTAATTGGAGAAGCCAGATGAAGCAACTTTTATTGCTGACACTTTTTACTTTTTTAGTTGCCTGTTCGAGCCCTGATATCAATGATTATGCTAACACCACACCCAGTCTCAAATTAGAGGAGTTTTTCAATGGTAAGCTCACGGCTCATGGTGTTGTACTTGATAGAAGTGGCGCCCTTACCCGTCGCTTCAGTGTTGATTTAGTTGGCACATGGCAAGGTAATAAAGGTAAATTAGAAGAATGGTTTGTTTACGATGACGGTGAAAAACAAACACGTACTTGGTACTTAGAAAACCAAGGAAATGGAAACTACAAAGGCACCGCCAATGATGTGGTAGGTACCGCAATGGGCACAGCAAAGGGCTCTGCGCTTTATTGGCGCTACCAATTAGTGATTGAGTACCAAGGTGAACCACTTGAAGTAACCTTAGATGATTGGATGTTTTTAATAAATGAAAACCGCTTAATCAACCGCACTGAAATTATCAAATTTGGTTTCAAAGTAGGTGAAGTTATTCTTACTATTGAGAAAGAATCGTAATTTTAGAATGGGCTTCACAATTATTTAGAAGCCCTCATTTTAAGCTGCCTTTACTTCTTTGGGCTGAGCTAAATCAACCACCTTTAAACTGGTTTGAATATCAGACCAATGTAACAACTCTATTCGGCCGGCTTCATCTTCCACCAGCACAGTACAATTCTCGATCCAGTCACCATCATTGCAATACAAAACACCATCTATTTTTTTTATGTCCGGTTGGTGAATATGACCGCAAATAATCCCATCCACTCCTTGTTTTTTGGCTTCGTGCACTGCGGCATTTTCAAAGGCTGCTATTGCCTGTTTCGCTTTATGAATACGATTTTTAATCCATGATGCAAGCGACCAATAATGGCTACCAAATAAGCGACGAACGCGGTTATGCCAGCGATTAAGAAACAATAAAAAGTCATAGGCATTATCACCTATAATACTAATCAACTTGCTATAACGTGTTGCTGAGTCAAAATCATCGCCATGCACCAATAAAAAGCGCTTTCCAGTTTTTGCTGTATGGATAAAACTTTTATGCACTTCGACATTCATAAACGCTTCACCGACATAAGCACGAAAGGTGTCATCATGATTTCCAGGGATATAAATAACTCGAGTGCCTGAATTTGCTTTATGACGAATACATTCGAGCACTTGATAATGGCTTGGTTGCCAATAAAACTGCCGTTTCATCGACCATAAATCAATAATATCGCCAACCAAGTAAAGCACATCACATTCAGTGTTGGTTAAAAAATCCAGTAAGAAATCCGCCTTACAGTCTTTGTAACCTAAGTGAACATCCGAAATCCAAATGCAAGAATAATATTGCTTCGCCATAGCCGTTTCCTTATGTGTAATAAGGTTACGCTAAAAATATCCCGTGACAAATTGGCGGCACTTATAAGAAAACTTTATGACAGCAACCTAACTAATTTACCGCGACGCGCTTTCTTCTAAAGGGAGTATTTTGAAATAACAATAAAATGCCTGATAAACAAAATAAAACTGCGATGGTGGAAAAGCTTATCAATAATGGATTATTGAAATCCTCTCGTTCATCATAGTCCATAATGTGAAGCATCCAAAAGAAATCAAAGATACGCCAAATTGTGCTTCGCACAGTAATTACTTGGCCTGAATTAGCTTGTATATACAATGTGGTGTTGACGTTATCAGCAAAGTCTACGCGCCAAACATTGTTTTTATAGCCAACTTCCCTCGGCCCCTCTTTTAATAGTGATGCGGTCGCACGTAATTTTGTACTATCACCTAAATAATGAGCTTTTGCCTGTTTGATAATTTGCTGTTTGTTGGGCATGCCTAGCTTATCTCCCGTTTTGCCATGCAAATAAATTCGGTCTTCCTCACCGACCAATTCAATCACTGGGGTATCTAAGAAGTGTATAAAATTAATACTTTTCAATCCGATATCATATTGTTTGAATTTATTAAAATCACTTGTATATACATCTTGCAAAAAGGGATTTTCAAGCTGACGTTTTGCAAGGTGTTTGCCATGGACATATTCTAAAGGAGTTGCACTCATCACTAAGCCACCTAATAACCATGCAAACACTTGCAGTGCGAGTAAGTAACCTAACCACTTATGACATTTGCGCGCCAATTTAAACCACGACTTTTTCATTTTTATTCTCTTTTTATAGGTTTAGCTGTCAGGATAATGATCTGTGCGAAGCTAGAGATAAAAGCCAATCTAATGTAAAGTTAGCAATTACGCAATTACAGAGAAAAACATCAATGTCAGATATCCAATTTCTTAATGTCGACCTAGAAATCGAGTCAAAACAAGATATTGCCCAATTAGTATCAGACTTAGGTAAGTCGGCCATGGTACTTCACTACGACAAAGATGAAACGCGTCAGTTAGCGCGCATAGAGGCAAACATTGACGTCACTTCTCCTGATAGTGCAATTAACCACTTATGTGAACTTATTGAATCGTGCTCTCGCAACGCCTTGAAGCAATGGTTGACCTGCACTAAACGCACATTCGATATTGGTTTTCAAAGTGGTAGAAACCCTAAATGCTTCAATCAGGCTTTGCATGCAGATACCTTGCTTAGAATTTCAGCAATAGGTGCCGGTATTGAAATCACCCTTTACCCCGTTGAATAACAACGGGAGCATCATGAAAAGCCAAGGGTTTACGATTGTAGAGCTTATTATCGTAATTGTTATATTGGCAGTAATATCCATTACAGCAAGCATCTCGTTTTTATCACTTAACGAAGATGCAGAAGCTGCAAAAACGAAAGCACTTGCAGCTAACTTTAAACAAGCTGTTGATTTTGCAAAAACCAAATGGGCTATTGGCGGTAATCGTAATTACGTTGTCAATTTAACTAACTACCTTGATGGCAGTATTGATGTAAATGCTTTTGGCTATCCTGTTGGCGTAAACAAAGGTAACAATAACACTGGCACCATGGGCAGTCCTTTTCAAATTGGACGGGGCAACCGAGGTTGTGCTGATCTTTGGAACGCCCTACTTGAAGACGCGCCATCCATAGCGCATAACAACAATAACCAAGAGTATCGCTCTTATCGCTTTTCAAGTGGTTTAAACCCAATTACGCCAAGCGCAAGCGACAGTTGCACATATGTTTTACGCAAATTAGGCGACACTTCTGGCCGAAATAATGCGCTGATCAAAATTACCTACAATGCATCAACCGGCTCGGTTATTTTTGAAGACAATCGATAACTGCATTATTTTTTTGCAAAAATTATAAATAACTCTTCATACATTCCTTTTTGGAATAACAAAGCACTTTCTATTATTTTTTTCTTTGCCACGACATCGTTATATTTCACCATCAGAGAAGCACATCTAAGTGCTAATAAATTTAGCTTTCGGTTGTCGAGGAATAAAGAGCATGTTGTTAAGTCAACTATCGGCGCAAGCAAGTCCGCTTACGCCAGAGCAAGTACAAAAGTTACAAGCACTTACTGCTGAACTGAACCCAATTCAACAAGCTTGGGTAAGTGGTTACTTAGCAGCAAATGCCAATACAGCAGCATTATCAGGTCAGGTTGCGGGCGCAGCACCACAAGCTGGTGAAGCAGCTGCACTCACCATTCTTTACGGTTCACAAACAGGTAACGCAAAAGGCGTTGCTAACCAACTTAAAGCAGCTGCTGAAGCAAAAGGCTTAGCAGTTAAGCTTGTGAACATGGCTGACTACAAGCCAGCTCAACTTAAGAAAGAGAAATTTATTGCTGTTGCTGTTTCTACTTACGGTGAAGGTGAGCCACCAGAAGATGCTGAAAACTTGCACGCATTCTTAGCATCGAAAAAAGCACCAAAACTAGATGGCGTTAAAGTTGCGGTTATCGGTCTAGGTGATTCAAGCTACGAGTTCTTCTGCCAAACGGCGATTGATTTTGAAGAGCGCTTTAAAGCTCTAGGCGCAGAAACAGTAGTTGCGCGCGCTGACTTAGACGTTGATTATGAAGACCAAGCAACAGCTTGGATCGGCGGTGCGGTTGATGCATTCGAACCTGAGCTAAAAGCACAGTCGCAAGGCTCAGCACAAGTTATTCCGATGGCTGGCTTTGGTGCAGCACCAGCGCAAAGCCAATACACTAAGCAAAACCCATTTGCGGCAGAGCTAAGTGTGGTACAAAAGATCACAGGTCGCGACTCAACTAAAGACGTACGTCACATTGAAATCTCACTAGAAGGTTCTGACATCACGTATCTTCCAGGTGATTCTTTAGGTGTTTACTTTTTAAATGACGAAGCACTTGTTGATGAAACACTGGCACTGTTAAACATTGATGGCGCGACTGAAATCACGTTAGGTGAAGAAACCTTATCAATTCGTACAGCGTTAATTGAAAAACTAGAGCTAACTCAGTCTTACCCTGGTTTTGTTGAAAAGTACGCACAAGCAACTAACAACGCTGAACTATTAAAGCTAGTTGAAGATAAAGCTGCGATGCGTGAGTACATCGAAGCGCGTCAAATCTTCGATATCATCAAGCAAAACCCAAGCGATATTAGCGCACAAGATTTAGCAAACAGCCTACGCAAGCTACAAGCGCGTTTATATTCAATCGCGTCAAGCCAAGCTGAAGTGGAAGAAGAAGTACACTTAACGGTTGGTTTAGTTGAGTTTGATGCCTTTGGTGAGAAACACTTTGGTGGTTGTTCTGGTTACCTAGCACATCGTGCAGAAGAAGGCGTACAAGTTAAAGTATTTAGCGAGCATAACGACAACTTCCGTTTACCAAGCGATGATAACACGCCAGTTATCATGGTAGGCCCAGGTACAGGTATCGCACCATTCCGTGCATTCTTACAAGAACGTGATGCACGTGAAGCGGAAGGTGAGAACTGGTTATTCTTCGGTAACCCACACTTCACCCAAGATTTCTTATACCAAGTAGAGATTCAAGGCTATGTGAAGTCTGGCTTACTAAACAAAGTAGACCTAGCATTTAGCCGCGACCAAGCAGAAAAAGTATACGTGCAGGACCGTCTTCGCGAGAAAGGCGAGGAAGTGTTTGCATGGTTAGAAAAAGGTGCACATTTCTATATTTGTGGTGATGCAAACCGCATGGCGAAAGACGTTCACCAAGCACTTATCGACATTATTAAAGCCCATGGTGGCAAAGATGACGAGCAAGCTGAAAGTTACTTAAAAGAGCTTCGCAGCAACAACCGTTATCAAAAAGACGTTTACTAACAACTTGTTAGTACACCACTACACTGACCGTCACAGTAGAATTTTAGGATAAGCCATGAGCACAGATTACAAACCTAACAGCAAGCTAGACCCAAATGCTAAGTTTGCTGATAACGAAAGATTAAAAACGCAAAGTAACTTTTTACGCGGTACCATTGAAGCGGATTTAAAAGACCAACTTACCGGTGGTTTTACAGCGGATAACTTCCAGCTAATCCGTTTCCACGGTATGTACCAGCAAGACGACCGTGATATTCGTCCAGAGCGTACTAAGCAAAAGCTTGAGCCAATGCACAACGTGATGCTTCGTGCACGTATGCCAGGCGGTATTATCACGCCTAAACAGTGGTTAGCGATTGATGAGTTTGCTGGTGATAAAACCATTTACGGCAGTATTCGTTTAACAACGCGCCAAACATTCCAGTTCCACGGTGTATTAAAGCCGGGCATTAAAGAAATGCACCAAATGCTAAATAGCGTTGGTATTGATTCAATTGCAACTGCTGGTGACGTTAACCGTAACGTACTATGTACGACTAACCCAGTTGAGTCTGAGTTACACCAAGAAGCATACGAATGGGCTGCGAAGATCTCTGAGCACTTACTACCACACACCAAAGCGTATGCTGAAATTTGGTTAAATGGTGAAAAGACTGAAACAACAGAAGAGCCAATTTTAGGTTCAACTTACTTACCACGTAAGTTCAAAACCACAGTGACGATTCCACCAAACAACGAAGTAGATGTTCACGCGAACGATTTAAACTTTGTTGCCATTGCAGATAACGGCAAACTAGTTGGTTTTAACGTACTTGTTGGTGGTGGTCTGGCGATGACGCACGGTGATGTAAACACTTACCCACGTAAAGCGGATGATTTAGGTTTCATTCCACTTGAGCACACGCTAAAAATTGCCGAGCACGTCGTATCTGTTCAGCGTGATTGGGGTAACCGTGTTAACCGTAAGAACGCAAAAACGAAATATACCCTTGATACTTTCGGTACAGATACGTTTAAAGCAGAAGTAGAAAACCGTGCTGGCGTTAAATTTGAAGAAAGCCGCCCATATGAGTTCACACACCGTGGCGACCGTATCGGTTGGGTAGAAGGCATTGATGGTAAGCATCACCTAACACTATTTATCCAAAGTGGTCGTATTCTTGATTACCCAGGCCAACCACTGAAAACAGGTTGTCGTAAGATTGCAGAAATTCACCAAGGTGATTTCCGCATGACGGCTAACCAAAACTTAATTGTTGCCGGTGTGCCAGCGGATCAAAAAGACATTATTGAGAAAATCGCTCGTGAGCACGGCTTAATTGACGATTCACACTCAGAGCAACGCTTTAACTCTATGGCATGTGTGGCATTACCGACTTGTCCACTAGCGATGGCTGAAGCTGAGCGTTACTTACCTGAGCTTATCGAGAAAACAGAAGCGATTTTAGCGAAGCACGAAATTCCGAATGACGACATCATTATGCGTGTCGTAGGTTGCCCGAATGGTTGTGGTCGCGCCATGTTAGCTGAGATTGGTTTTGTCGGTAAAGGTCCTGGTAAATACAACGTTTACCTAGGTGGTAACCGTGAAGGTACGCGCGTACCTAAGCTTTACCTAGAAAATGTTGGTGAAGATGTTTACCTACCAGCATTAGATGAATTAATTGGCCAGTGGGCCAAGGAGCGCAACGAAGGTGAATGTTTTGGTGACTTCGCTATCCGTAAGGAAATCGTTGCCGAAGTGAAAGTCTCTAAAACAGACTTCCACGCTTAAATAAATTTCAGGGTGGCATCGCCGCCCTTGGTTAGGAATTTACGTATGAGTGAATTTAAAAATATTCTAACGCTAGATAAAGAAAGCCAGCAGGCACTCCTTGCTGATGCAAATGGCTTTTTAGTGGACAAAACAGCTGAAGAGCGTGTTGCGTGGGCATTAGAAAATTTGCCAGATACTCACTTTTTATCGTCTAGCTTTGGTATTCAAGCTGCTGTGATGTTACACCTAGTGACATCACAAAAGAAAAATATACCAGTGGTATTAACTGATACCGGCTATTTATTTCCTGAGACGTATCAGTTTATTGATGAGCTTACAGAACGCCTAGCGCTTAATCTAAAAGTGTATAAGTCTGAGTTAACCCCAGCTTGGCAAGAAGCTAAATACGGCAAGTTATGGGAACAAGGTGAAGCGGGTATTAAACAGTATAATACGCTTAATAAAGTTGAGCCGATGACGCGTGCACTGAAGGAACTTGATGCAGGTACGTGGTTTAGCGGACTGCGACGCCAACAATCGTCTACCCGAGCAGATAAGCAAGTGCTTGAAATCAGCCGTGGTACAGTGAAAGTGTATCCACTTATTGATTGGCACAGCCGTGATGTATATCAGTATTTAACCAAGTATGATTTACCATACCACCCGCTTTGGGAGCAAGGTTATGTGTCTATGGGTGATGTACATACTACACGTAAACTAGAGCCAGGCATGACAGAAGAAGAAACACGTTTCTTTGGACTGAACCGTGAATGTGGCTTACATACTGACGGTGGTGGGATTTAACTTTTTTTTGCTAAAAAGTGATGCGACACCATAGGCAAATTATTTTTTGCCAACCATGCTTGGGTGAGTTGCTGTAACTCACCACTTGCATGCATTTGCTCAACAACTTTATCAAAATCATCTCTAAGCTTTTTGTCCTTAAAGATAATTTTCGAGCCCTCATTGTGCAATAAATCCAAAGCCATAAACTCTTCTACCAACCCCATGGGTTTAGCAAAACGATAAAACTTTAACCAATCTGCAATTAGTATATCTACTTTATTTGCCAGCAACATTTTATTAATTGCGTATTGATCGCCACTTTCAAAATATCGCGTTTTCTCGTTATTAATGAGTGTATTGTAATCTGTTCCAAAGTTTAAACTTGCACCAGAAAAGCTGGCGATGCGTGCGCCTTCTAATGCCAAAATATGCTGTGCACCTTGCCATGCACTAATTCGCCTTAAAATAGCTCTGTTGTAAAAAAATAAACGATGCGCCGATACATAGCCTTCGCCAGAAAAATCACCGGTCCAGTTTATCGCGAGGTCGACACGATTCTTTTGGTAATACCGTTTAATTGCTTCATTAGAAACATTGATGTATTTGGGGTTTAACAATAATTTACTGAGAGCAGAAGTGATTAAAATCTCATAAAGCCCTTGTTTATGGACTTGCGTATCAGCCCTAAAATAAGGCGCAAAATTTCCCGCTGCAATTTTGATATCACTTGCAGCAAGATGAAAGCTCATTATTAGACAAAGAATACTAATGTATCTGGTCACAGCGTAAATTATGTTTTAAAAGATATAACACTAAGTATGACGTAAAATAGCGAAAGGTAATAATGCATATTATTGCTTATGCTTATTTCTATGCTCAGCTGTTACCCAAATAAATGTCAGATACATTTTCGTAGGAAGAGAAAGGATAATACCAAAGGCATAACACCCACCGCCAATCATCATGCCTGTTATTCCCATCGTTTGTTCGATGTGAGCAACATTAATTAAATAATAACCCAAGCCGATTAAACACAAACCAAGCACAATAACCAGTTTAAGCAGTGTAATTAGGTTTTTTTCACTCATTGGCATATACCCCTAGCTAAGATATATGCCAGTGAAAGTTAAAATGCTAGCGCTAATATCCGCTAACTAGATATAGATCAATTATCGCCGCTCAACCACAGCAGCAGTCATTCTCGAGATACAGGTCAACTCACCGGCTTGATTGGCAATTTTTACTTCCCAAACAGAAGTGCGCTTACCTAAATGAATTGCTCTTGCTGTGGCGTACACCATTCCTTTGCGGGCAGCTTTAATGTGATTGGCATTGATTTCTTGTCCCACACAATAATATTTATCGGTATCGACAACAAAATTGGCAGCATAGCTCGCAACGGTCTCAGCAAGCACCACGTTAGCGCCGCCATGTAACATCCCTATCGGATTATGATGGTCTGGTGTAACGGGCATACTGGCTACAAGGTAGTCATCGCCTATTTCACAAATTTCGATACCTAAGGTGTTCATTAAACTCCCTTTACCATTTAACCCTTTATCCAATTGGTCGCATAATGCTTTATCTATCTCTTTAAACCAGATCATATAAGCTCTTTTTAATGTTTTAGATTTTTAACTATGTACTATTTACAATATCTAACAATTTTCAACAGTTACATACTTATCACGTAGAAATTATTTCATTAAGCTGCAGACAAAAAGGACGACCCAAAACCATGAAGATTCTACTGCCCTTTGCGCTGCTCTTTGCTTCAAATGCTGCCTTAGCGAATGACTCAATTCAACATCAAATCGACTTTGGTGTATCCGACCTTTATGACTTTGATGATCATTTTGTAGGGTTAGCTTATACCTATTTATTTGAAGATATCGCAAATGTAAGAGGTCCTCATAACCTAAAAGCCTACATAAACCGCATCGATAGCCTTACCACTCGCGCACTCGTATTAGATGAGTTTTATGATATTGATGTAGGTTACACTCATTATTTTGACAATAATTTAGTTTTCCGTGGTGAGGTTGAATATGCTCGTGATAACCACTTTGATGATCACTATGTAAGAGTTGCAGGTGAGCTGGGCAACCACATCACCCCCAATTTACAGTTAGGTGTTGGCGCGACCTACCTTTACCGCAATGAAACAGATTATATCGGCAATCAAGACTCAAGTAATAATTGGCGCCTCTCGCCCTACATTCGCTACACAAAAATCATGAATGGTCAGGGCTGGGACTTTGTATTTAAACAAATTTCAGGCAAAGAAAGTTACTATCAGGGACGAGCAGATTATTATTTAAGTGAGAATTGGTACGTAGGAATTCAGGCTGTTGCGCAAACAAATGACTTTGACAACAATAATACGGAGTTGCAAACCCAGTATTGGTTTAATCCACATTTATCATTCAGCTTTGGCTTGGGCGCAGGTCTTGGCAACAATGATTCAGGGTTCAACTCGGTCACACTATTAGTAACTTCTCGCTTTTAACAAAATGCGCATGATAACTCATGCGCAAAACATGTGTTTTTAATTGTTTGCAAAACGATCGTATTGTTTTGGTAAGGTGTGCTGTTTTTCTTTTACACTGATATAAACCGTACTTTCAACCGCTTCCCACGAACCTGTCACCGGATTAATTTCCCAACTGGTATGTGTTTCCAGTTCGGTAACCGGTGTGTAGCTTACATCCATTGTGGCATTGCAGCCCGCTAATGATAATGCCGTTACTGCCATAGCCATTGAAATTAGTTTTTTCATAAATACTCCCGTTTGTTTGCTAGCCATCTTAAAGTCAAGCAGCCCTTTTGCAGCCGTTTATTGATAAACGGTTTATTTTGATGTTTAACGGCCATGAATTTAAATCGAGCGATCTCGGGTCTTATCTTTTACGTAGTAAATAATTTAAGAAGGCAAAAATATGAACTATCTATTTTGTTTGAGCCTGTTTTTATTAAGTTTTACCAATCTTGCTCAGGCTGCAAGTTCCCAAACAAATCACACTGACTCAATTGTATTAGGTTCGGGTTGTTTTTGGGGCGCTGAAAAACGATATGAAGCACTTGAGGGTGTCATTGATGCTGTAAGTGGTTATGCCGATGGCAGTGGCTTTAAAGCGACCTATCGCAATATCATTAAGAAAAGTAATAAATACAACCCAGATAACTATGCGGAAGTGGTCAAAGTGACCTTCAATAGTAATCAAATAAGTCTAGAAAAAATACTGCAGCACTTTTACGAATACCATGACCCGACTCAGGTCAATCGTCAAGGTAACGACATAGGTACGCAATATCGTTCAACTATTCTATATAATTCTGAACAACAACAAGCTGTTGCAAAAAAAGTTACTCGACAATTTCAATCATTACTTAGCAAAGCCGGTTTCGGTAAAATTGCCACCAGCATAAAACCGCTCGAGACATTTTATGCAGCAGAAGAATATCATCAAGATTATCTAGCCAAAAACCCTAATGGATATTGCCCTGATTTACGAACAGGAGTGACATTTAATCAGCAAACTGTCGCAAAACTTGATAACAGTGCATTGCTAGAGGGTAAGCAGATTGTGGTAGTTGATGCGCCATTCTGCCCTTATTGCGAAAAGTTTAAAGCTGAAACAGCTAAAGGGTATGCTGGCTCCATCCCTCTCACCTTTAGAACAGCCGATCAACTTCATGATCTGAAAATTAAAACACCAACATGGGCAACTCCAACGATTATTTTGTTAGAGCAGGGAAAAGAGGTCTTTGCACGCCAAGGTTATGTCGCACGTGATGAGTTTTACAAAATTGTGGGGGCATTTAAGCTCGGTGAAAGCGAAGCGTTTAATGTTGCGTTTAACAAAGGCACTGACAACCGTTTTTGCAAACAGTATGAAATTTTTAAAGATACGCCAGATGGTATGTTTATTGACAAACTCAGTGGCGCAGCCTTATTTGATACACGAGATCGTTTTAATTCGGGTACCGGTTGGCTCTCATTTACTAAACCAGTGGACGGTGCGGTATACGAGAAGCCTGATCATAGTTTTGGAATGAAGCGCACTGAAATTCGTGCAGTGGAATCAGATATCCATTTAGGCCATGTGTTTGGTGATGGCCCAAATGGTCAGCTGCGCTATTGCATTAATGCAACGGTATTAGAGTTTGTGCCGCGCAGTTAACTTAATCGCTAACCGATACCGACTACATTGTCGCCACAGCTAAATGAAACTATTTGGCTGAGCTCTTGGTAACTCAAACCACTTTGCTGTTGCAATTCATTGAAAAAACTCTGAATTGCAACCAGCGATTTTTTCGTTTGTAAGCCACCATCAATAATTTTATGGCTGCGCAAATAGCTTTCACAATCTCGCGATAGTAAAAAGGTATCTTTACCAAGCACTCTCAGAGCATAAGGCCCGGTGTTTCCACCTAACCGTGCTCCATGTTTTTTAAGATATTGCCAAAGGCCAATAATATCTTCACTTGGCCAATCCGCCACAAACTGGCTAAAACTGCCATGCTGACTAGCAACGTCGTGAATCATATAAGCATTGGCCTGTACTGTTTGTACTTTTTTATAATTACGCACAATGCGCTCATCGCTGGCAGCTTTTTCTTGTTGCTCAGGTGACATCATTAATAATGCTTCAACATCAAAACGCCAAAAAACCTCTACAAAACCAGGCCATTTTTTCTCGATTACTGACCAGTAAAAACCACTTTGAAAAATCTTTTTGGTAAACTCAGATAACCATGCTGAATCTGGTAATTGGGCTACTTGCTTATTACTTAGAGGTTTTGACAGTAGCATTGCTAATTTGCCTTCGCCACCTTTACGTTCAGCGGCACGTAAATAAATATCGTTAAATTTTTCCATAACTCACTAGCTATCATAAATTTTATTAAGCTTAACCTCAGAGCAAATTAAGATGCAAGGCTGACGCTTAAGAACCGAGCACAAGTTGCACCAAAAGGGAGCAAAATTTATCGTGCTCTCATTCACTCACCCATTGTCACAAGCTACCTACCAATAAAAACAATAAGTTAAACAATGTGAAGATTTGGCATAGTAGATGAATAGCGTGATTGGATTATTTATAGAAGACTTTTTATGCACATTAAAATTGATGATTTATCCAGCTCTTCGGTGATTGCGTTGCTACAGGAACATTTGGACGACATGTATGCCACTTCACCTGCCGAAAGCGTTCATGCACTTGACCTTAACGCACTCAAACAAAGTGACATTACATTTTTTAGTGCTTGGCATGGTAATACCTTACTGGGCTGTATTGCAATAAAGCACCACAACACAGCATTCGCTGAAATAAAATCAATGCGAACAGCAAAACAAGCCCGCGGCCAGGGTGTTGCGTCAAGATTGCTGCAACATGTTATTGAGCTTGCCATGGCAAAACACTATCAAGTGTTATCGCTTGAAACGGGCACACAGGACTATTTTCAAGCCGCACGTAACCTTTATACTAAATTTGGGTTTGTCGAGTGCGGCCCTTTTGCAGACTACCAAGCTGATCCTAACAGTGCATTTATGACTTTATCGCTCAAAGCTGTCGCCTAACTGTTGCAATTGTGATTGTGAGATAAAGCTGCTCGTGTGCATATTATTAATGAGCACAATGAAAATCTCAGGTAAGTCAGGTAATTGACTATCACACAATTCAACTAAATCACCTTTACTTAGGCTTGCCATTGCACCAATCGCAAGCCCTGCTTTTACTAACCCATGCATTGCTGCAACACTGCCACTCATCGCTATTAATTTGAACTGCTTAGCCTGTTTATGCAGTCCCTCAATCGCCGCATGGTGAAAACGACAGTCTTGTTGAAATGTGACAAGCGGTAATGGTGTTTGCTGTGCTAAACGGGTATCACCATTACATACCCATACGCCACGATCTCTTGCGATGACGATACCTTCTTCACTGTCGAAAGAACGCGTAACTATGCCTAAGTCGAGTTCGCCACTATCAAGTTGTTCTCGAATAAGGTTACTAGGCAAACAGCGAATTTGAAGATCTAGATCTGGCCACAATACATGCATTTTTTTTACAACCTTGGGGAGAATTGTATCCGCATAATCGTCAGGACAACCTAACCGGATACGGAGTTTTGAATTGTGCGATTTAATTGCATTTAACGTGCTATCGTAATGAGTTATAAGTTGTTTCGCATGACCAACGAGTTGGTGTCCTTCTTTCGATAGCAAAAGGTTGCGACCACTTTTTTCGAACAAGCGCTTTCCTAAATCTTGTTCTAACTTTTTCATCTGCATACTTACAGCTGATTGGGTGCGATTAACCTGTTTCGCAGCACGAGTAATACTGCCCGTTTCGACAAATGCCAGTAAGCTTTTTAATGCATCGATTTCCATAACACATCAACTAATCTGATAGATAATATAAAAATTATGCGCTATTCAGTTTTTAAATAACACTATACATTTGGCGTTATACATAAAATAAATACAGAGAAGTGAACCATTATGGACTTATATATTGCCAATAAGAACTACTCGACTTGGTCCCTAAGAGCTTGGATTTTATTAAAGAAATTTAACCTCGATTTTACTGAACACAATTTAAAATTAGAAACCCCCTCTTTTATTGTTGCACTAGAGAATATCGCACCGATCGCCAAAGTACCTGTATTAGTAGATAACACTATAACCGTGTGGGATTCCCTTGCTATATGCGAATACATCAATGAAACTTATTTATCAAACCAAGGTTGGCCAAGTGATCCCTCGCACCGTGCAAAAGCCCGCGCATTGACCGCTGAAATGCATTCTGGGTTCAATTCTCTGCGCAATCAACTGCCAATGAATATTCGAGCAAACCGTAAGGTAGAACTAACACAACAAAGCTTAAATGATATTGCACGCATCGAACAAATATTTAGCGAACAACATGCACAATTTGAACAACAAGGTGGCTGGTTATTTGGTGAATGGAGCATTGCGGATGCGATGTATGCCCCCATTGCACTGCGCTTTAAAACCTATGGCATTTTACTTAACGCCACGGCAACAGCTTATATGGATAAAGTGTTAAGTTGCCCTGTTCTTGCACAATGGATTGATGATGCGTTAGCTGAAAGCGATATTGTCAGAATGGATGAGGCTGGGGTAGAAGTTTAAAACAATAAAGAAAAGGGGCTATTAGCCCCTTTTAAGAGTGACTTACTTATTAAGTAAATCTAGGAAAAAGGCATACTCAAGGGCTGTATCATTAATGCGCTTGAAACGACCTGATGAACCGCCATGACCTGCTTCCATATCGGTTTTAAATAGCAACAGGTTATTATCAGTTTTATATTCTCGTAGCTTGGCGACCCATTTCATTGGCTCGAAGTACTGTACTTGAGAATCATGTAAGCCCGTTGTTACTAGCAGGTTCGGGTATGCTTGGCGCTTAACTTGGTCATAAGGCGAGTAACTTAACATATAGTCATAATAAACTTTGTCATTTGGATTACCCCACTCATCATACTCGTTAGTCGTGAGCGGAATCGATTCATCTAACATCGTAGTTACCACATCAACAAACGGTACATGCGCAGCGACGCCTCGGTATAACTCAGGTGCTTGGTTGATGACTGCGCCCATTAACAGGCCGCCAGCACTTCCACCTACAGCAAATACTTTATCTTTCGCACCATAACCTTTTTCAACAAGTGTTCTCGTCACATCCACAAAGTCATTAAAGGTATTCTGCTTAGTTAATTTTTTGCCATCATCATACCATGGACGACCTAGCATCTCTGAACCACGAATATGGGCGATAGCGTAAACAAAGCCGCGATCGAGTAAACTAAGTCGTGATGTTGAGAAAGTCGGATCAAATGTAGCGCCGTAAGAACCATAACCATATTGGTAAAGAGGGTTTGTACCATCTTTCTTAAACTTATCTTTTCGGTAAACCAATGAAACAGGCACTTGTTTCCCATCTCGCGCCGCTACCATAATGCGCTCAGAAGCGTAATTATCAGCATTGAAGTCGCCAAGTACTTTTTGCTCTTTCAATACTGTTTTTTCGCCGTTTTCTAAAGCATATTCAAACACACTTGAAGGTGTTGTCATGCTGGTGTAGTACAAACGAACGGAAGAGTTATCAAGCTCATTGTTACCGTACATTCCCGCAGCAAATGCTGAATCTTTAAAGTTTAGTTTGTACTCTTTGCCAGTATTTAATTGGCGCACAGTAAAGTACGATAGACCATTTTCACGTTCTTGATAAACAAGGTGATTGTTGAACAGTTCAATATCTTCAAGTTTAACGTTATCACGCGCAGGGATTACTTCCTGCCACTTTGCTTTATCACCAATATTAGCTTCATCTACTTTCATTAATCGAAAGTTCACTGCATTTAAATTGGTTTTGATGTAAAAGTCTTTGTTAAGTTTAGCAATGCTGTATTCATGCTTTGCTTCACGAGGAATAAAGCGTTTTGGTGTTGCGTTAATATTATTTGCATCAAGAATAGAAACACCACTTGCTTCAGTGCTTGAGTGATGGATATACACGAGTTGGCCATCTTTACTCTTACTGATGTAAGTGTAATAAGCCTTGTTTGATTCTTCGTAAACTAACTCATCTTGGCTTTGCTCTGTGCCAAGAATATGTCGATAAACTTGGTAACCAAGCAAGGTTTGTGGATCTTTTTTAATGTAGTAGAAAAACTTGTTGTTATTTCCCCAAACAACATCACCCTCGGTGTCTTTGATTTCGTCTTTTAAGTATTCACCCGTTTCAAGGTTTTTAATACGAATGGTATAAATTCGACGACTAACAGTATCTTCACCGTAGGCCAATAATTTGTTATCTGGACTTGCAGATAAGCCTGATACGCTAAAGTAATCGTGATTTTTTGCTAGCTCATTAACATCGAGTAGCACTTCTTTGTTGTTACCAGCTAGATCTTTTGCACGTGTATAAATGCGGTATTCATTGTTACCGCTCACTTCGCTTCCGTAAAAGTAATCACCTTTTTTAACCGGTACTGATTGATCATCTTTAACGATGCGGCCTTTTATTTCATCAAATAGCTGAGATTGAAGACTCTCAGTATGCTTTAGCTGCTGTTCGGTGTAGCTATTTTCAGCCTCTAAATGTACAAGAATTTCAGGATCTTCACGTTTATCATCACGCATCCAATAATAGTTATCAACACGTGTATGACCATGTGTAGTGATTTCAAAGGGAATTTTTTTTGCAGTTGGCGCAACAATACTAGCATCTTTTTGTGAAGCACTATTATCAACAGAGCAAGCAGCAAGCACTGATGCTGATACTAAACCCAATGCGAGAGTTTTTGTTATTTTCATTGTTTATCCTTTTCCTGTAACCCTCTCATGCTATATCAGCAATTTATAGATAACTATCCCTTTACGTAACCAAATGTTAATGCTACCCCAGTATGTTCTCTTTGAACCAACTCCAAATTCCAAGTGAAAAGTTAGGGAAAAGATCAATCCCCATGGCTGACTTAATCAGATAAAGAAGCAGCAATCCCATTAATGAACAAAAAGTTAAAAAGCCACTCATCAACAAAGATTGAATGAGTAAGTTTCTTCTTTTTTCAGAGCGCGATAGTTCCCTGCGGTTTCTACCAGCGACGAATACATAATAATAACGATACGAAAAAAATGAGATAGTGCTGCGAAAATCAATTTGATGTTTGCCCCAGCTTCGCGCTCCTAAAGCGACACGTAAATTTGCCAATTGTTCTTCTGTAAAACTATGTTGTACAGAATCCGGCATTCTCTCGAGTAAACTGCGTATCGCAGGATCCTCTCTCAGTAAACTTCTTGCTTGGTTATTTTCTCTTTCTAAGTCGTGATCAAAGTGTTGCATCATGCATTACCCTAAATTGTTTATCCATTCACTCATAACAACATGCGTTTTAATCTTAACAATATCTGGCTCTGCATCTAGGTATTCACGTATTTCATGTAAACGCTGCATTGAATCTGTTTGAACAAATACGAGCAAATCCATATCACCAGTTATACCGTGACAAGTAAGCACTTCAGGGATGACTTGAAATACTTTTACGATATTTGAACAACGCGCACATTGATGTTGAATTTCAAAGTATGCTGACACTCCCGCTTTTTGCGATTCACTGAGTAATACCTGATACCCTCTAATTTGACCATTTCGTTCAAGCTTCTTAATTCGTTCAGTGACCGCAGAGCGAGATAAGTTCACAGCATCGGCGATGGCAGATACGCTTTGCCTAGCATTTATTTTCAATTGGGCGATGATCGCCTGGTCAAACTTATCCATCTGCATACAAATTCCTCATTCAATCAATATTTTTGTTGTGCTGGTTAAAACCGTCATTTTAACGGCATATGTAACATATTGCCTAGTAACTCAATCAGTATGAAAGTTTAAAAATTCTTATACTAACGCTATCAACTTACTCTCGCATTATCTCTATGAATATTAATAATAATGGCATTGGACGCTGGCAAGGTGCTGGCATGATGGCAACTACTTTGCTAGGAACTGGGGTATTTATACTGCCGCAACTAACCGTCGAAATGTCGGGTAGCAATGCAATATACGCTTGGTTATTACTGACCTTTGGGTTACTCCCAATCACCTATATATTTGGCAAACTATCATCAATTCATCCTCACTCACGAGGGCCCGCTTATTTTGTTGAACAAGCATTTGGCGAAACAGCGGGGCGCATGATTGGTTTAATGTTTCTGTTAGTCGTACCTATTGGTACACCTGCAGCAGTCATTATGACCTTTCAATTTATCCAGGGCATGATTGCCATCAATGGCTTGCAGCTTCTGTTCGCGGAGTTAAGTGCACTAGTTTGTCTTTATTTGTTAAATCGTAAAGGCATTCACGTTTCAGCAAAATTACAGTTTCTACTCACTTTAGTAATCATTACAATTATTATGCTGTTATTTTTATCGAGTAACGGTCAAGTAAATACAGTCACACCTGCCTATACTCATTTTGAATCTAGCCTAGTATTTCAAGCTGCAGGATTAGCCTTTTGGAGCTTTTTAGGTGTTGAAGCCATGTCTCACCTGGCGAATGAATTTAAGCGCCCAGCTAAAGATGTAATACCTGCAATGATAATTGGCAGTGCGCTTGTCGGCATTGTTTATGTAATCTCTACAGTGTTGGTACTCAACCATCCTAATGACGCTAAACTGGCTATCGTAGGCGTGTTTGATCAGTTTTTTGATAATGGCAGCTATATAATTGGCATACTAGGTGCGGCAGGTGGCCTTGCGACTATTAATGTTTACACAGCTAGCTTAGCTAAGCTCGTTGCAAGCTTTGCCGAACAAGGGGTATTACCAAAGGCATTAGCTCATACGAATCAACATAGGGTGCCGCACCGTGCGTTATCAACCGTTTTATTGATTATGGCCATAGTGTTAGTTATTACACATTTTACTGGGCAAGACTTAGAAGATTTAATCAATTGGGTGAATGGCGTTTTTGTTTTGATTTACCTCGCAACAATGGCATCAGCATGGGTATTAATTAACAAAAAACATAGGCCAACAATAGTACTCGGCTTTTCAGCATGCTTTGCTTTAATGTTTGGCATAGGTCCACATATGATTTATGCCATTCTATTAATCGCCATTCTGTTGCCTCTTGTGAAATGGCAAAAAAGAAAAATTTTGCCAAATCAACAAGTGAGTAAATTAACTTAAATCTGCGATAAATTACTTTGCTTTATGGTGCCATCTTTCTTCCAAAAAACTAAAGCTGGCACTTGAACTTCCCATACTTCATTAGCATTCCATACATATGGCGGTTGGTATCGTTGTGTAAAGATCGCCTCATCTATGCCTGAATTTTCTCGTGTGGAATCAAAGTATATATTGGTACTTCGAACAACCAATACCTCGCTCTGACTCAACGATTGAATATGATTACGAGTAATTTGTTTAACATAGGGTTCTTCTGGGTTCTTTGGAAACAATGAAGAAACAATCCCTTTTTCAATTTGCTCAGTATCATTGGAAATAAAATAGATACCACTGCCTAATGGAAAGCGTCCCACCATTCTTAGAAAAAGTGCACAAAAGTTGGCATTATATTCACCTTGCTTCATGCCATCTTTGAGAATGTCATACGCACGATACATATTACGGTAATCGTATTCTTCCTTTGTCGATAACATAAATGATGCGTAAACCATAGGTATACGAATTAAGTCTCGTAGCTCTGGCCCCTGATTATCAAAATCAAGTAACTGCTTCATAAACTCTAACTTCGCATTTTCCACTGCGAAAAATTCGTCACGCTCTTCTTTTTTGTCAAAACGCTTTTGTGGCAAGCCTACGCCCTGACTAAGGTATAAATAGGAGTGACGTTTAATACTTGAGAGTAACTTATTGCGCTCTTCAACATCTAGCAAACGGAAACGATTACCTTGATAAATTGCTTCCGCATGTGGTGAATAAGAACCGATATGACGTAATAATGTGGCTTTTACAATGGGCTTCAATACTTCCTCACGATAAGCCATTTTCTGCTCTTTAGAGAAAGGTTTATGATCATGACGTTGCATTAAGCTAACTTTGTCATCACCAATGACATCGCTCAAGGCTTGCTTTAAGTAAGGAGATTTATACTGATAAAATAAACGTGTTTCCTCAAACAGAGCAACGGTTAACGCAGTAATATAAATAGGTTTGTTTTTTTCATTACGTGTACAGCGTACAGTCTCATTCGGTAATGGTGTTGATAACACCATAGTGCCTAAAAACTGGCTAAATATTTTTGGTCCATCAAGTAAATCAAGAATGTTGTCAATGAGCTTTTCCAGCGCGATATAGCGCTCACCACGGGCTTTTAAGCGCTCCGTAGCGATTTGCTTAATTCGCAATTCACCTTTATCTATTTTTTGATGTAACTTTTCAAGATAACGCTGTGCAGAACGTTGCCCTTTGATTATGGGCAGCTTACCTTTTTCCTTTTTATAATTCTCAACTATATCAATATGCTCTTGATAAGCCGTATTTTTCTTCTTTATCTGTGCAAGTTCAGCTTCATATTCGTAATGTGATTCAAAAAACACAGAGGCTTCTTCCAACATCTTTCTGTAGTCAAATTGGAACTCTGATATTTTTTTCGAGATCGCACTCGCCATATTAGGAATAGCGGACAATCGATCTGTTTGATACTGAATAAAGCGTTTCATATTTTTATTATATTATTTTTGGCAATACTTTTCCGCGCACAAATAAAGTAGGAAGCGGTACTTTACTTTTATATCGGCATAAAGAAGTCAATTATTACAACAAAGTTAGCTAATGTTAATCAGGGGAAAGCCTGACTTAACAAGCCTAGTAGCAATTCAATACTACTATATTACGTTTATAAGACATAAGAAAATCAGTCCTACTTTTTTAGAATGTGCCTTTGCTAAGCTAACTTAGCTAAAAACGGATAGGTAATTTACAGGAAAATTAAAGTAGCTCATTCAGGATCGTAACTTCCACTCAGTTACAAGGGTGGCTATAACACAGTGACCTTGCTTAGCCCAGAACGCAAAAAGCCCGCTCATTGAGCGGGCTTTTTACTTAATTAGGAGCTTGGCGATGTTCTACTTTCACATGGGCGAACCCACACTATCATCGACGCTGTTTCGTTTCACTTCTGAGTTCGGCATGGGGTCAGGTGGTTCCAAAACGCTATAGTCACCAAGCAAATTCGGTTGACTTAAGAGCTTGTCTTAAATCTAAATCTGGAAAGCTTTTTTTAAGTAAATGTCTACTTTAGTATTTGTCTCTTTTTTTCAGAGACTATTCAACTTCTAACGAGTCTAAACCACTTTGGCGTTGTATGGTTAAGCCTCACGGGTAATTAGTACGAGTTAGCTTAATGCCTCACAGCACTTCCACATCTCGCCTATCAACGTTGTAGTCTTCAACGGCCCTTCAGTTAACTCAAGTTAAAGTGAGAACTCATCTCGAGGCTCGCTTCCCGCTTAGATGCTTTCAGCGGTTATCGATTCCGAACGTAGCTACCGGGCAATGCAATTGGCATCACAACCCGAACACCAGCGGTTCGTCCACTCCGGTCCTCTCGTACTAGGAGCAGCCCCTCTCAATTCTCAAACGCCCACGGCAGATAGGGACCGAACTGTCTCACGACGTTCTAAACCCAGCTCGCGTACCACTTTAAATGGCGAACAGCCATACCCTTGGGACCGACTTCAGCCCCAGGATGTGATGAGCCGACATCGAGGTGCCAAACACCGCCGTCGATATGAACTCTTGGGCGGTATCAGCCTGTTATCCCCGGAGTACCTTTTATCCGTTGAGCGATGGCCCTTCCATTCAGAACCACCGGATCACTATGACCTACTTTCGTACCTGCTCGACGTGTCTGTCTCGCAGTTAAGCTTGCTTCTACCATTACACTAACCGTACGATGTCCGACCGTACTTAGCAAACCTTCGTGCTCCTCCGTTACTCTTTGGGAGGAGACCGCCCCAGTCAAACTACCCACCAGGCACTGTCCACAACCCCGATTCAGGGGCCTATGTTAGAACATCAACACTACAAGGGTGGTATTTCAAGGACGGCTCCACACAATCTAGCGACTGTGCTTCAAAGCCTCCCACCTATCCTACACATGTAGGGTCAATGTTCAGTGCCAAGCTGTAGTAAAGGTTCACGGGGTCTTTCCGTCTAGCCGCGGGTACACAGCATCTTCACTGCGATTTCAATTTCACTGAGTCTCGGGTGGAGACAGCGTGGCCATGGTTACACCATTCGTGCAGGTCGGAACTTACCCGACAAGGAATTTCGCTACCTTAGGACCGTTATAGTTACGGCCGCCGTTTACCGGGGCTTCGATCAAGAGCTTCGCCGAAGCTAACCCCATCAATTAACCTTCCGGCACCGGGCAGGTGTCACACCCTATACGTCTTCTTTCGAATTTGCAGAGTGCTGTGTTTTTAATAAACAGTCCCAGCCACCTAGTCACTGCGACTCTCGTCCGCTTAGAGAGCAAGTCTCATCACAGATAAGAGCGTACCTTCTCCCGAAGTTACGGTACAATTTTGCCTAGTTCCTTCACCCGAGTTCTCTCAAGCGCCTTAGTATTCTCTACCTGACCACCTGTGTCGGTTTGGGGTACGATTCGAAATAATCTGAAGCTTAGAGGCTTTTCCTGGAAGTATGGCATCAACAACTTCCACTCCGTAGAGTGTCGTCTCGTATCTCAGCCTTAGAAACCCGGATTTGCCTAAGTTTCCAGCCTACATACTTTCACATGGACAACCAACGCCATGCTTGTTTAGCCTGCTCCGTCCCCCCATCGCAATTATTCCAAGTACGGGAATATTAACCCGTTTCCCATCGACTACGCCTTTCGGCCTCGCCTTAGGGGTCGACTCACCCTACCCTGATTAGCATGGGATAGGAACCCTTGGTCTTCCGGCGAGCGGGTTTTTCACCCGCTTTATCGTTACTCATGTCAGCATTCGCACTTCTGATACCTCCAGCATGCCTCCCGACACACCTTCAACAGCTTACAGAACGCTCCCCTACCCCGCGAATAAATTCGCAGCCGCAGCTTCGGTGGTATGTTTAGCCCCGTTACATCTTCCGCGCAGACCGACTCGACCAGTGAGCTATTACGCTTTCTTTAAAGGATGGCTGCTTCTAAGCCAACCTCCTGGCTGTCTGGGCCTTTCCACATCGTTTCCCACTTAACATACACTTTGGGACCTTAGCTGGCGGTCTGGGTTGTTTCCCTCTCCACGACGGACGTTAGCACCCGCCGTGTGTCTCCCGGATATTACTTATTGGTATTCGGAGTTTG
>NZ_CP009888.1:800000-870000 GCF_000788395.1 Pseudoalteromonas piratica | reverse complement strand
AAGCCCCCTTTGGTCCGTAGACATTATGCGGTATTAGCCATCGTTTCCAATGGTTGTCCCCCACCTAAAGGCATGTTCCCAAGCATTACTCACCCGTCCGCCGCTCGTCATCTTCTAGCAAGCTAGAAATGTTACCGCTCGACTTGCATGTGTTAGGCCTGCCGCCAGCGTTCAATCTGAGCCATGATCAAACTCTTCAATTAAAAGTGTTTTTGGACATAAGTCCGACTCAATGAATTCTGATTTTGATATCAAAAGATATCGAATTGACTGTGCTGAATAAATTTCTTTATTCCGTTGGTCACTCAGTTCAATTAAGTCTAAATTTTGTTACGCTTTAAAAGCGTATGTTAGAACTTAATCTGTACGAGTGCCCACACAGATGATTGCTTAAATTTTTAAAGAACAGTGCAAACAACCTTGCGTTTGCCGCGACGCTTCGTCGCTGTTAGGGCTGCGTATGTTACGCTTTCCTAATTTTTTGTCAACACTTAATTTTGATTATTTTTCTTATGTTTTTAAGAAACTTTCAAAACTCAGTTTTACTTGACTTACCCAACTCGTGATTCGCTGCTATGCTGCGTCGTTCCCCGTGTTGGTGGAGGCGCATTATAGAGAGATCCGAATTTGGATCAACCCCTATTTCAAACTTTTTTTAGTTTTTTAGATCGTTTGGGCGAAATACGTACAAAACCATGCAAAAGTGACACTTTTATCATCAATTTAGGGCTGTTTGTCTAGATAAAAGTGTTTTTACTCTGCTGAATTAAATGTTTGCTGGGTTACTTCACCCCAGTAATTGTCTTGAATAATACTTTCTGTATAAGTATCTGTATAACTTTCTATAGCTTTTCGCCAAAATCGAGTGGCTTTTACAGCACCATCTATTTGTTTTATTTTCCAATCACCTTGGTAGTGTTGCCAAATCCAGCTGGCAAACTTACGACCAATTCCTTTTTCTCTAACACTTGGAACAACATAAAACTCTGCTATTTCAAAACTTGTAGTTGCATGCTGCTTTATTGCAGCTATTCCTACAGGCCTATTTTCAACATAACAAATTAATCCTGACACGTTATCAACGAGTTCAGTGTCTAAGTCGAATAGACCCATTAAATTTGGTAGCTTACCTGTGATTGCTGAAAACTCAGCCTCATACCCTTGTAATAAGTTTAAATAAACTCTCATATTCGCTTGTTCTACTGCAATTACTTCCACTTATTTACCTCATTCATTAAGTGATAGCGCAATCATCACACAAAAATAATTTCAAAAAAATAAAAACAATGCTTTACCTCAAGTTAACTTGAGCTTTTATAGTCTAATCTCTTACTTATGAAAGGACTTATTTTATGTACTCATTTACTCAATATTTAAAATGCATCAACTGTCATTCTTTGTTTATCTCTACTTCTGCGCTGAAATAAGGAAATACTATGTTTTTAGAACACGTTAATCTCGTTGTCGCTGACCTTAAAATGTCTCTAACTTTTTACCAAGCAGCGTTTCCACATTGGTATATTCGCGCGGAGGGCGCAGGTGAATGGAATGGTAAACCAAGAAAATGGCTGCACTTTGGTGATGACTATCATTATATTGCCTTCAGTGATCATGGTGAGGGGGCTAATAGACTACTGTCTGGGCACCAAATTGGATTGGCTCACTTTGCTTATGTCGTAAAGAACTTAGATTCATTAATTACACGGATGCAACTAGCGGGTTTTAAAGTTGATAAAGGAAGTGTCCATCCGTTTCGAAAAAATGCTTATTTTATTGACCCTAATGGGTTCGAAGTTGAATTTGTAGAATACCTCAGTGATTTACCTTGCGAACGAAATAGTGATTAACATTGAACCAGTCTAACTCGTGATTCTCAACTTATGTTAGAGAATCACATAGCACTTTTATTAATTTATTTAATTCGATTGGCTTAGCAAGATGTGAATCAAAACCTTCTTCTAAATATCGAGCCACATCTTTCTCTAGAACATTTGCAGTTAATGCAATTATAGGAATTTGTTTATTTGTTTCACGGATTAACATACATGCCTGTTCACCATCCATAATTGGCATTTGAATATCCATAAAAATGATTTCAGGTCGATTTTTTTCAAGTAATGTAATTGCTTCCTTTCCGTTTTCTGCAATCAATAAGTTCGCATTTGAAGGTGCTGTGATCGCTTTAAAGACCATTTGATTCACTTTATTGTCTTCCGCTAACAAGATTGTTTTACCCGAAAGATCTGGCATATTTAATTCTTTATCAACAGGCTGTTCTATTTTCTTTGTGGGGCTGTGCTTTAAAGGTAGCTTAACCGTGAATTTTGATCCTTTTTCTAATTCACTCGAGACCTCGATGTTGCCTTTCATGAGATAAATTAACTGTGAGACAATCGCAAGTCCTAACCCTGTTCCACCAAAACGCCTTGTTGTCGAACTGTCAGCCTGCACAAATCGTTCAAACAACTTCTCTGTTTGCTGTTCTGTCATGCCAATTCCAGTATCTGTTACTTCAAGCAACAAGCCACGCTTATACTTGCTCGCTAACACTTCTACCTTGCCTGAATCTGTAAACTTAACTGAATTACTGATTAAATTGATTAATATTTGTTTTATACGTGTTGGGTCGCCATACCAGACACCTGAAATAGTTTGCATCGAGCCTACTACAAGATCTAATCCTTTGCTTTCTGCAATAGTCGCTTGTTCGTTAATTGTATCCTGAATTAATTTGCTAAGATCAAATTCAGTGTTTTCAATTTCAAGTTTGCCGGCCTCCAGTTTCGATATATCGAGAATGTCATTGATTATTGTCAGCAACGTTCGGCCAGAGGAAAGTGCACTATCAATGAGTTCTTTTTCCTTTATCTCTTGTTTAGATTGTTTCAATAGTTGTAACGTGGTGAGTACCACATTTAGTGGAGTTCGAATTTCATGGCTCATGTTGGCTATAAATTCATTTTTGACTTGATCTGCTTTTTCGAGTTTGTCTATTACTGCTGCTAATTGAGTGGTTTTGCTTTTAACTTGATGTTTGAGTTGATCATTAAACCCAGCAAGAATTAATGTGAATGCAATTCCGAGCGCAGCAATAATAAAGCCTACAATTAAAGTTAACCAACTTAGCCAATCTTTTTTGGTATTTTCAAAACTATCAGTACTCTCAAAAGTAACCGACCATTTTCTACCAAACCACTCTATTTCATAAGATTCAGAAAAATGCAGTTGATGATTAGAGTTATGATTTTGCACCACCCCAGTAGCATACGCACTACTCTTTAAATTTAAGTCAAATATAGTGAAGTTATATGACTCACTTGCCTTCGTATTTAGCAGTAAACGTTCTAGTGATTTATCAACCTCTATCACTATCTCTGCTATACCTATTAATTGATTATCATGGTCACTAAAAACAGGATAGTAAATCACATTACCTGTTTCTTTATCAGATTGCTGAGCCAACCGGATAGGCGGAGTAGCCCGAATGCCTTGTGCTTCGATAGCATCAAAAACGGTATCACCTGCAACAGGATGACTAGCCAAATCGATACCTATGGCCAAGCTGTTATTTGCATAAGGTGCTGTAAGTCCTATTGGAAATATTTTTGAGTGTAACCGGCTTTCGTCAATGATTTTTATCTTTGCGTTGGTTAACCCTCTTTGTGATTGCTTAGTAAGCCAAAGTTCTTTTTCTTCTACATCTAAGACATCTAGCCAGGCAATTGCACGGTATGGAATTACTCCATCATTTAAAGATGCTGCAATTAATTGAAACTCATCAATAGTTGGTGAAATGCCACTGCGAAATATTGTGGCAAGGGCGAATAAGTTGTTTTCGATTTGTCGTTTTAAAATTTCAAGCTCATAAATTTTTTTTTCAGTAATCTCTGAAAATTTAATCGCAAGGTTTCGCTTATAAATATCTTTGGAGTAGGTAAATGTCAAACAAACAGAGGTTAATAGTACAACACTGACAAAAGCGACTATTTTGCTATTTTTAATAGGCTTAATATAGTGTGCAGAGAATAATATAGCGAATAAGGGGAAAAAGAATAACACACCAACACTATCCCCAACCCACCAAGTAAACCAAACAAAGTCGACAATATCTATTGGAATAATACCTTGGAGATATAAACTTAAAACGCCAATTGACGCTGATACAAGGCATGCCACAGGACTAGTAAGCGTGAGAACTTTTAAGAGTGGGCCTGCGGAATTAAAGTTAAGTGGAAGATCGCAAAACTTTTTTAATAGATAGTAACTGAGCAAAGCTTGTAGTACAGCTCCACAAGCACGAACAGCATTCCATAGTAAATCAGAAATAGTGATTAATTCGAGGCTGACACCGGAGCTATATAAGTTAGCGCCTAATGCACCGATGAATAACGGTAGCGTCACAGCCCGACCAAAATAAAGTACTAAGGCTACGGCTGCACCAGCAGCAGGCCAAACAGCACTAGCAAAGCCCGGTTCGATTCGAAAAAAAGTGCCAATTAAGCCTAAAAGAAAATAAATGACAACAATAAAAACAAATGCTATTGGCTTATTCTGCAACAATGTTTTTATTGTACCCGCCATTTAATCAGTCCTTTCTTCAATCATTTACTGATTAAACATAGCACAAAAAGCAAACTTTAATTTCTTACCATTTGGTTAGTTACGCTTGGCAGTAAAAACAAGGAGCCAGTAATTTTTAGTTTTGAATATCAATAAGAAATATCGAAGACTTGATTAAACTTCCGACCTTCTTAATAGCAATTGATTCACTTTTATGTAGTTGATGTTCTTTTTTAGATCATCTTACTTTATAGCTTGATAAGGTAATTTACCCCGATCAATTTGTGTCACGTTATATGCCAAATCAACACCTTCATCATGCTGATAGCTTTGATTTAGTTTAAATAATAGATTGGCAAAATTTGGATATAGAAAATATTTACACATAAAAAAACCCGAGCCTAAACTCGGGTTTTTCAATGCTTATGCATTAACTATCAAGAATTAGTCTTCGATAGTTGCAACAACACCAGCACCTACTGTACGGCCACCTTCACGGATCGCGAAACGTAGACCTTCGTCCATCGCGATTGGAACGATTAGCTCAACAGTCATCTTGATGTTGTCACCTGGCATTACCATTTCTACGCCATCTGGTAATTGGATATCACCAGTTACGTCAGTTGTACGGAAGTAGAACTGTGGACGGTAGCCTTTGAAGAATGGCGTGTGACGACCACCTTCGTCTTTAGAAAGTACGTATACTTCTGAAGTGAACTTCGTGTGAGGAGTGATTGAACCAGGCTTACATAGAACCTGACCACGCTCAACTTCGTCACGCTTAGTACCACGTAGAAGTGCACCAATGTTCTCACCTGCACGACCTTCGTCTAGAAGCTTACGGAACATTTCAACACCCGTACAAGTAGTAGTTGTAGTTTCTTTAATACCTACGATTTCTACTTCGTCATTCACGTTGATGATACCGCGCTCAACACGACCTGTTACTACTGTACCACGGCCTTGGATTGAGAATACGTCTTCGATAGGCATTAGGAATGGCTTATCGATGTCACGCTCTGGCTCTGGGATGTATGAATCTAGTGCTTCTGCAAGCTCAACGATCTTGTCTTCCCACTCTTTCTCGCCTTCTAACGCTTTAAGCGCTGAACCTTGGATTAGAGGTAGGTCGTCACCTGGGAAGTCGTACTCAGAAAGAAGTTCACGAACTTCCATCTCTACTAGTTCTAGTAGTTCTTCGTCGTCAACCATGTCACATTTGTTCATGAATACAACGATGTAAGGTACACCAACCTGACGTGAAAGTAGGATGTGCTCACGAGTCTGTGGCATTGGGCCATCAGTCGCAGCTACTACTAGGATCGCGCCGTCCATCTGTGCAGCACCAGTGATCATGTTTTTAACATAATCCGCGTGTCCTGGACAGTCTACGTGTGCGTAGTGACGAGTCGGAGTATCGTACTCAACGTGTGAAGTTGAGATTGTGATACCACGCTCACGCTCTTCTGGAGCGTTATCGATTGCTGAGAAGTCTTTCGCTTCACCACCGTATACTTTTGCAAGTACGTTAGTGATTGCTGCAGTTAGAGTTGTTTTACCGTGGTCAACGTGGCCGATTGTACCTACGTTTACGTGCGGTTTCGAACGTTCAAACTTTTCTTTTGCCATTTTCTTAAATTCCTATAAAGAAATTAAAGTCCGATCCCACATGAATCGGACCGAACTAAAATTACTTAACAGCGCGAGCTGCAATAATTGCTTCCGCTACATTTGATGATGCTTCAGCGTACTTGAGGAATTCCATCGAGTACGAAGCACGACCTTGCGTAGCAGAACGAAGGTCTGTTGCATAACCGAACATCTCAGCAAGCGGCACTTGTGCGTTAACTTGCTTAAGACCACCTGGCGCTTCGTCCATGCCTTCGATCATACCGCGACGACGGTTTAAGTCGCCTACAACATCACCCATATTTTCTTCTGGAGTGATGACTTCAACCTTCATAACTGGTTCTAATAAGGCTGGGTTCGCTTCAAGCGCACCTTTCTTGAATGCCATAGAACCTGCGATCTTAAACGCCATTTCATTCGAGTCTACATCATGGAATGAACCATCATATAACGTCGCTCTAACGCCTAATACAGGGAAGCCAGCTAATACACCATTTTGCATTTGCTCAGCGACACCTTTTTCTACCGCAGGAATGTACTCTTTTGGAACAACGCCTCCAACGATTTCGTTAACGAATTCGAAGTTTTCAGCATCTTCTTCTGTAAAGTCCATTGGCTCAAGTTTCAGCCAAACGTGACCATATTGTCCGCGACCACCAGACTGACGTACAAACTTCCCTTCAACTTCAACAGTTGAGCGGATAGCTTCACGATACGCAACCTGAGGTTTACCAACGTTACATTCAACGCTGAATTCACGTTTCATACGATCAACGATAATATCTAAGTGAAGTTCACCCATTCCTGAAATGATGGTCTGGCCTGATTCTTCATCTGTTTCGACACGGAAAGATGGATCTTCTGCAGCTAGTTTACCTAGTGCAATACCCATTTTTTCTTGGTCAGCTTTGGTACGCGGTTCTACCGCTACTGAAATTACTGGCTCAGGGAATTCCATGCGCTCAAGTGTAATGTGCGAATCAAGTGAACACAGTGTGTCACCTGTTGTTACATCTTTCAGACCAATTGCTGCCGCGATGTCGCCAGCGCGAACTTCTTTAATCTCTTGACGGTCATTTGAGTGCATTTGCACAATACGACCAAAACGCTCACGTTTAGCTTTAACTGGGTTGTAAACTGTATCACCAGTGGCTACAACACCTGAGTAAACGCGGAAGAAAGTTAGCGTTCCAACAAATGGGTCGGTTGCAATCTTAAATGCAAGCGCCGCAAATGGTGCGTTATCATCAGCAGGACGTTCTTCTTCTGTCTCACCGTCGTCTAAAACACCTTGGATTTGCTTAACTTCAGTTGGTGACGGCATGAATTCAATCACAGCATCAAGTACCGCTTGAACACCTTTGTTCTTAAATGCAGAACCACAGGCCATTGGAACGATTTCGTTCGCAAGCGTACGTTGACGAATTGCTGCTTTGATTTCTTCTTCCGTTAATTCACCATCTTCTAGGTACTTTTCCATTAACTCTTCGTTTGCTTCAGCAGCAGACTCAACTAAATGAGCACGCCATTCTTCAGCAAGGTCTTGAAGGTCAGCAGGAATCTCTTCGTAAGTGAAGCTCATACCCTGATCTTCTTCAGACCAGTTAATTGCTTTCATCTTGATAAGATCAACGACTCCTTTGAAGTCGTCTTCAGCACCGATAGCAAGTTGGATTGGTACAGGTACAGCGCCTAAACGGCTCTTAACCTGCTCAACTACCATCAAGAAGTCAGCACCTACGCGGTCCATCTTATTAACAAAGATCATGCGTGGTACTTCATATTTATTTGCTTGTCGCCACACCGTTTCCGTTTGTGGCTGGACACCAGATGAAGCACAAAGTACTACAACCGCACCATCAAGTACGCGTAAAGAACGCTCTACTTCGATAGTGAAGTCTACGTGTCCTGGCGTATCAATAATATTGATACGGTGGTCTTCGAACTGAGCGTCCATCCCTTTCCAGAAACACGTGGTTGCAGCAGAAGTGATCGTGATACCACGCTCTTGCTCCTGCTCCATCCAGTCCATAGTTGCGGCACCGTCGTGAACTTCACCGATCTTATGACTAAGACCGGTATAGAAAAGAACACGTTCTGTAGTGGTGGTTTTACCCGCATCTACGTGGGCACAAATACCGATATTGCGATAACGCTCAATTGGAGTTGTACGTGCCATAATATCCTCTTAAAACTTAAGAGCTTACTACCAACGGTAGTGAGCGAATGCCTTGTTCGCTTCAGCCATACGGTGAACGTCTTCACGTTTCTTAACCGCAGTGCCTTTGTTTTCAGCAGCATCAATCATTTCTTGTGCAAGACGTAAGCCCATTGATTTTTCACCACGCTTACGAGCTGCTTCAACTAACCAACGCATACCTAATGCGTTGCGACGAACTGGGCGTACTTCTACTGGTACTTGGTATGTTGAACCACCAACACGGCGAGATTTAACCTCTACCTGTGGGCGAACATTTTCAAGTGCCGATTCGAAGATTTCTAGGTGCGACTTGCCTGATTTCTCAGCAGCCACGTCTAGCGCACCATATACGATTTTTTCAGCAGTTGACTTCTTACCGTCTAACATTACTACGTTAACGAATTTAGCAAGAAGCTCTGATCCGAACTTCGGATCTGGAAGAATTTTACGTTGACCTATTACGCGTCTTCTAGGCATTTTAATCTCTCCGATTTCTTCAGGTCCGCTTTACTTCAGCGAATCCCCAAAACAATATTAATTACAAATTTAAGTGCTTGGCCTTACTAACGGAGAACCATTAGCCCTTAGGGCGCTTAGCACCGTACTTAGAACGACCTTGACGACGGTCGTTAACGCCTGCACAGTCAAGTGCACCGCGAACAGTGTGGAAACGTACACCTGGTAAGTCTTTAACACGACCACCACGGATAAGAATTACACTGTGCTCTTGAAGGTTGTGACCTTCACCACCGATGTATGAAGTTACTTCGAAACCGTTCGTTAAACGAACACGCGCTACTTTACGTAGAGCTGAGTTTGGTTTCTTAGGTGTTGTTGTATATACACGAGTACATACGCCACGCTTTTGAGGACAAGCCTTAAGCGCAGCTGAGTTATTTGATTTAACCTTGCTGCGACGTGGCTTACGCACTAGCTGGTTGATAGTTGCCATTAAATAGCTCCTAATAATTAAACTAAACTACTGAAAAAAATCCGCCCTTTTACTCTACTGAGCAAAAGGGTGGCGGAATTTTAATGAGCAAAGTTTAACCTGTCAACATAAACCGCACATATAGCCCAAAATTTAGGCTATACATGCAGATTGACGATAAAGGTTATTCTTGCTCGCCTTCGATGCCAGCATTAAGCGCATCAGTTAGTGCTTGTGATGCTTCATCAACACTTACTGTTTGCTCTTCAACACTTTCACCTTGTTTGCGACGATTGATACGGTCTTGGTGGTAGGCAAAACCAGTACCCGCCGGAATCAAGCGACCTACAATTACGTTTTCTTTCAGACCACGTAATTCATCGCTCTTACCATTTACAGCTGCATCAGTAAGAACACGAGTTGTCTCCTGGAATGATGCTGCAGAAATGAATGATTCTGTCGCAAGTGATGCTTTAGTAATACCCATTAGCTGAATTTCATATTTAGCTGGGATCTTACCTTGCTCTTCAAGATCACGGTTTGCGATATTTACGCGCGCCACTTCAACTTGTTCACCTGCTAGGAATTCTGTATCACCACCGTCTAGGATGATGCACTTACGGATCATCTGACGAATGATAGTTTCGATGTGCTTATCGTTAATTTTTACACCCTGTAAACGGTATACTTCTTGTACTTCGTTTACGATGTAGTTAGCAACATCAGTTACACCACGTAGGCGAAGGATATCGTGTGGTGACTCTGGACCGTCGGCGATAACTTCACCTTTCGATACTGATTCACCTTCGAATACGTTAAGCTGACGCCATTTCGGAATCATCTCTTCGTATGCATCACCTTGCTCTGGTGTAATAACTAAGCGTTTCTTACCTTTAGTTTCTTTACCGAAACTAACAGTACCTGTGATTTCTGCAAGAATTGCTGGATCTTTCGGCTTACGCGCTTCAAATAAGTCAGCAACTCGAGGTAGACCACCGGTGATATCACGAGTCTTCGAACCTTCTTGCGGGATACGCGCTAATACTGCACCAGCCGCAACCGTTGAACCATCAGTCACTTCAATAGTAGTGAATGAAGGAATACGGATTTCTTGAAGACCGCGCTCATCATTTTCGATGATTAACTTAGGCTCTTTCGCGTTAACTTTCGCTAGGTCTTTAACAACCATACGCGTAAGACCAGTTAGTTCGTCTGTTTGCGACTCTACGTTTGAGTCATCAATGTCGCTGAACTGAACTTTTGATTCGTGTTCAACAATAATTGGGTGACTATGCGGATCCCATGTCGCAACGATATCGTTACCAGCAACTTCAGCACCATCTTGAACTGAAAGAACCGCACCGTAAGGTACTTTATAACGCTCTTTCTCACGACCGTGCTCATCGATAACTGTGATTTCAGTTGAACGAGATGTGATTACAATCTTGCCGTCTGAATTAAGAACGTATTTTGCGTTATGCAGCTTTAAGCTACCGTTGTTCTTAACTTGTACACTGTTCTCTGCAGACGCTCGAGATGCCGCACCACCGATGTGGAAGGTACGCATCGTAAGCTGAGTACCCGGCTCACCGATTGATTGAGCTGCGATAACACCTACTGATTCACCTGGGTTGATTAGGTGACCACGTGCAAGGTCACGACCGTAACAGTTAGCACATACACCGAAGTCGTTATCACATGTGATAACTGAACGTACGCGTACTTCGTCCACTGAGTTCTCTTCTAGAAGGTCACACAGTTTTTCGTCAAGCATTACGTTACGCTCAACAAGTACTTCTTCAGTACCTGGTTTTAATACGTCTTCAGCAACTACACGACCTAATACACGCTCGCGTAGCGGCTCAACAACGTCACCACCTTCAATTAGCGGCTTCATTGTTAGACCATCTTCAGTACCACAGTCTTGCTCGTTGATTACTAAGTCTTGTGCAACGTCTACTAGACGACGCGTTAGGTAACCCGAGTTCGCTGTCTTAAGTGCTGTATCGGCAAGACCTTTACGCGCACCGTGCGTCGAGATGAAGTACTGTAGTACGTTTAGACCTTCACGGAAGTTCGCCGTGATTGGTGTTTCGATGATTGAACCATCTGGACGTGCCATTAGACCACGCATACCCGCTAACTGACGGATCTGAGCGGCGCTACCACGTGCACCTGAGTCGGCCATCATAAATACTGAGTTGAATGAGTCTTGCTCTTCCTCAACACCTTCAGCGTTGATTACAGTATCTTTTGATAAGTTTGCCATCATTTCACGTGACAAGTTTTCATTTACACGTGACCAGATATCGATAACTTTGTTGTACTTTTCACCCGCAGTTACAAGACCTGACTGGAACTGTTGGTTGATTTCGTTAACTTCTGCTTCAGCAGCGTCGATGATTTCAGCTTTAACTGGTGGGATTTCCATATCGTTAATACCGATAGAAACACCCGACTTCATCGCGTAGTGGAAACCTGTGTACATTACTTGGTCAGCAAACACTACAGTGTCTTTTAGACCTAGACGACGGTAACACTCGTTAAGAAGACCTGAAATCTGCTTCTTACCCATTGCCTTGTTAACAAGCTCAAATGGTAAGCCTTCAGGCATGATAAGTGAGAAAATCGCACGACCTACTGTTGTTTCAACTAGGTGTGTAATTTCGCTCTTGTCGCCTTCTTCGCTGATAACCGTTTCAGTTAAACGAACTTTAACGCGTGCATGTAAGTCAGCAACACCTGTGCGGTATGCTTTCTCAGCTTCTTTCGCGTCTTTGAATACTAAACCTTCACCGTTCGCATTGATGCGATCACGCGTCATGTAGTAAAGACCTAATACAACGTCCTGTGAGGGTACGATGATTGGCTCACCGTTCGCTGGTGAAAGAATGTTGTTGGTTGACATCATTAGTGCACGTGCTTCTAGCTGTGCTTCTAATGTTAACGGTACGTGTACCGCCATTTGGTCACCATCGAAGTCAGCGTTATATGCCGCACACACTAATGGGTGTAGGTGAATCGCTTTACCTTCGATTAATACTGGTTCAAACGCCTGGATACCAAGACGGTGAAGTGTAGGTGCACGGTTAAGTAGAACCGGGTGCTCACGAATTACTTCATCAAGGATATCCCAAACTTCCGGTACTTCACGCTCTACCATCTTCTTCGCAGCTTTGATAGTAGTCGCCATACCGCGGCGCTCTAATTTACCGTAGATAAATGGCTTGAATAGCTCGAGTGCCATTTTCTTAGGAAGACCACACTGGTGTAGTTTCAGTGTAGGACCTACAGTGATTACAGAACGACCTGAGTAGTCAACACGCTTACCAAGAAGGTTTTGACGGAAACGACCTTGCTTACCTTTGATCATGTCTGCAAGCGACTTAAGTGGACGCTTGTTAGAACCTGTGATCGCACGACCGCGACGACCGTTATCAAGTAGTGCATCTACCGCTTCTTGTAACATACGCTTTTCGTTGCGTACGATAATGTCTGGTGCAGCTAAGTCTAAAAGACGCTTCAGACGGTTGTTACGGTTGATTACACGACGGTATAAATCGTTCAGATCAGATGTAGCAAAACGACCGCCATCTAGTGGTACTAGTGGACGTAGATCTGGTGGAAGAACTGGTAATACAGTCATGATCATCCACTCAGGGTTGTTACCTGATTGGTGGAATGATTCCATCAGCTTAAGACGCTTAGTGATCTTCTTACGCTTAGTTTCAGAGTTAATTGTTGGTAACTCTTCGCGCATTTCTGCAATTAGCTGACCAAGGTCTAGGTCACGAAGTAAATCAAGTACAGCTTCTGCACCCATCTTAGCTTCGAACTCGTCACCGTGTTCTTCTAATGCATCTAGGTATTCTTCTTCACCTAATAGCTGACCACGCTCAAGCGTTGTCATACCTGGCTCTGTTACTACGAATGATTCGAAGTAAAGTACACGTTCGATATCACGTAATGTCATGTCTAACATTAAGCCGATACGAGACGGTAATGATTTAAGGAACCAAATGTGCGCTACAGGGCTAGCTAGCTCGATATGACCCATACGGTCACGACGAACCTTAGTTAATGTAACTTCTACGCCACACTTTTCACAAATAACACCACGGTGCTTTAAGCGCTTATATTTACCACATAAACACTCATAGTCTTTTACTGGGCCGAAAATACGAGCACAGAATAAGCCGTCGCGCTCAGGCTTGAAAGTACGGTAGTTGATTGTCTCAGGTTTCTTTACTTCACCGAATGACCATGAACGTACCATATCTGGCGAAGCTAGACCGATGCGGATCGCATCAAACTCTTCGGTCTTGTTTTGTTGCTTCAGAAACTTAAGTAAGTCTTTCACCTTAGCTCTCCTAAAGGAGGTTAATCTTGGGGGCGGTCCATTTTAGCCACCCCAGCTATTCGTTCGCGAAAGGCGCTTAACTCTTTATTAGAGAAGCGCCGAATCGGCTTATTCTTCTTCCAGCTCGATGTTGATACCTAGTGAGCGGATCTCTTTCAACAATACGTTGAACGATTCTGGCATACCAGGTTCCATCTTGTGGTTTCCGTCTACGATGTTCTTATACATCTTAGTACGACCGTTAACATCATCCGACTTAACAGTAAGCATTTCTTGTAGTGTGTAAGCAGCACCGTATGCTTCTAGTGCCCATACTTCCATCTCACCGAAACGCTGACCACCGAACTGAGCTTTACCACCAAGTGGCTGCTGAGTTACTAAGCTGTAAGAACCAGTCGAACGAGCGTGCATCTTGTCATCTACTAAGTGGTTTAGTTTCAGCATGTACATGTAACCTACAGTTACTTTACGCTCAAACTCATCACCAGTACGACCGTCATAAAGTGTTACCTGACCACTTGAAGGGTATCCACCTAGCTCAAGTAGCTCTTTGATTTCACTTTCTTTTGCACCGTCAAACGCTGGAGTTGCGATTGGTAAACCGCCTTTTAGGTTTTCAGCTAAGCGACGGATTTCATCATCAGAGAAGCTTGCAATATCAACTTTCTGACGACAGTCACCTAATGCGTAAGCTTTAGCAATGAATTCACGTAATTCGTGAAGTTCACGCTGTTCTTTCATCATGTCTTCTAGACGTTCACCGATACCACGTGCAGCCAGACCCATGTGTGTTTCTAAGATCTGACCGATGTTCATACGTGATGGTACACCTAGCGGGTTAAGAACGATATCTACGGTACGACCACGGTCATCGTAAGGCATATCTTCTACTGGTACGATTGTCGAGATAACACCCTTGTTACCGTGACGACCAGCCATCTTATCACCCGGTTGAATACGACGTTTAACCGCAAGGTAAACTTTAACAATCTTAAGAACACCTGGTGCTAAATCATCACCTTGAGTGATCTTACGACGCTTAGTTTCAAAGCGCTTATCGTAATCAGCTTTTAATTCGTCATACTGTTCAGCTAGTTGCTCTAACTCACCTTGTTGTGCTTCGTCAGCTAGGCTTTGTGTTAGTAGCTTGTCTGCAGCAAGACCTGCTAGAGATGCTTCGTCAGCACCAGCAGCTACAAGTAGCTTGCGTGCACGACTTAAGATACCTTCTTCAAGGATCTTGAACTCTTCGTTGAAGTCTTTCTTCGCTTCACGAACTTGCATCTCTTCGATTTCAAGTGCGCGCTTGTCTTTTTCAACACCATCGCGAGTAAATACTTGAACATCGATTACCGTACCTGAAACTGAGTTTGGTACGCGTAGTGAGCTGTCTTTAACGTCAGACGCTTTTTCACCGAAGATAGCACGTAGTAGCTTTTCTTCAGGAGTTAGCTGCGTTTCACCTTTAGGCGTTACTTTACCTACTAAGATGTCACCGCCTTTAACTTCAGCACCGATGTAAACAACACCTGATTCATCAAGTTTGCCAAGTGCAGATTCACCTACGTTAGGAATATCAGCAGTGATTTCTTCTGGACCTAACTTGGTATCACGCGCGATACACTGAAGTTCTTGAATATGAATCGTAGTTAGGCGATCTTCTTGAACTACGCGCTCTGAAAGTAAGATTGAATCCTCGAAGTTGTAACCATTCCATGGCATGAATGCCACGCGAAGGTTCTGACCTAGTGCTAAGTCACCTAGGTCTGTCGAAGGACCATCTGCAAGTACGTCGCCACGAACAACCGGCTCACCAACCATACACGTTGGTTTTTGGTTGATACATGTGTTCTGGTTAGAACGTGTGTACTTAGTTAGGTTATAAATGTCGATACCCGCTTCACCTGGAACGCGCTCATCTTCATTTACGTTTACAACGATACGGCTCGCATCAGCGTAATCAACCACACCGCCACGCTTAGCAACGATTGTTACACCAGAGTCTTTCGCAAGTGTACGCTCGATACCTGTACCTACTAACGGCTTATCAGCGCGTAATGTTGGTACTGCTTGACGTTGCATGTTCGATCCCATTAGTGCACGGTTCGCATCATCGTGTTCTAGGAATGGGATAAGTGCTGCTGCAACTGAGATAACCTGTTGTGGCGATACATCCATATATTGAATGCTGTCGCTAGGCATAAAGGTTGATTCACCTTTGTGACGACATGGAATTTGCTCATCAACAAAACGGTTTTCTTCAGTTAGGTTTGCGTTTGCCTGTGCAATTACAAACTGGCCTTCTTCGATTGCAGATAGGTAATCAACTTCGTCAGTTACAACGCCGTCAATTACTTTACGATATGGTGTTTCTAGGAAACCATAATCGTTAGTGCGTGCGTACGTTGAAAGCGAGTTGATTAGACCGATGTTCGGACCTTCAGGCGTTTCGATTGGACATACACGACCGTAGTGAGTTACGTGAACGTCACGTACTTCGAAGCCTGCGCGCTCACGCGTTAGACCACCCGGACCTAATGCAGAGATACGACGCTTATGCGTTACTTCTGAAAGCGGGTTGTTTTGGTCCATAAATTGAGATAACTGCGATGAACCGAAGAATTCTTTAACCGCTGCAGAAATAGGCTTAGCATTGATTAGATCTTGTGGCATTACTGCATCAAGGTCACCTAAGCTTAAACGCTCACGAACTGCACGCTCAACACGTACTAAACCAACACGGAATTGGTTTTCAGCCATTTCACCAACTGAACGGATACGACGGTTACCTAAGTGGTCAATATCATCAACCTCACCTTTACCGTTACGAATGTCGATAAGAACCTTCATAACTGCAACGATGTCTTCTTTACTTAGTGTACCTGCACCATAACCTTCTTCGTGGCCAACACGGCTGTTGAACTTCATACGACCAACTTGTGATAGGTCGTAACGCTCTTCAGAGAAGAATAAGTTGTCGAATAATGCTTCTGCTGCATCACGCGTTGGTGGCTCACCTGGACGCATCATGCGATAGATTTCAACAAGTGCTTCTAAACGATCGTTTGTCGGGTCAACACGTACAGTTTCAGACATGTACGCACCGCTATCAACTTCGTTGATATACAGTGTTTCAATTTTGTTAAAGCCCGCTTTAACAAGTTCAGCCATTAACTCAAGTGAAAGCTCAGCATTTGCTTCAGCAATGATTTCACCTGTATCTTCGTTGATATAGTTTTTAGCTACAACACGATCAATGATGTATTCGTGAGGAACTTCTAGCTGAGTAACGTTGTTCTTTTCTAGTTGTTTGATGTGACGCGCCGTAATACGACGGCCTGATTCAACAATCACATCACCAGAAGGATCTTTAATATCAAAGATCGCAGTTTCACCACGTAAACGTGATGGAACAAGTTCCATTAATACTTTACCGTCTGCTACTTCGAAAGTCGTTGTTTCGAAGAACATTGCTAGAATTTCTTCTGTAGAGAATTCTAACGCACGTAAAATAATTGACGCTGGTAACTTACGACGACGGTCGATACGAACGAAAAGGTTATCTTTTGGATCGAATTCGAAGTCTAACCATGAACCACGGTAAGGAATAACGCGTGCATTGTATAAAACTTTACCCGACGAGTGTGTTTTACCACGGTCATTATCGAAGAATACACCTGGTGAACGATGTAGCTGAGAAACGATTACACGCTCAGTACCATTGATCACAAAAGTACCAGTATCGGTCATGAGCGGAATTTCGCCCATATATACTTCTTGTTCTTTAATGTCTTTTACTGTGCCTGGTGCTTCCTTGTCCATTAGCACTAAGCGAAGCTTAACGCGTAATGGTGCAGAATAAGTCACACCGCGGATTTGACACTCTTTAACATCAAATACTGGCTCACCAATACGATAACTTACGTATTGTAGCTCAGAATTTCCCGAGTAACTTTTGATCGGGAAAACAGAACGGAATGCTGCTTCAAGGCCGTGATTGCCTTCTGCGTCCGGACTTAAGAATTTTTTAAAGGATTCTAACTGCGTAGACAGTAGAAACGGCACATCCAACACTTGTGGACGTTTACCAAAATCCTTACGGATACGTTTCTTTTCAGAATAAGAGTAAGCCATGGGGTTCCTCAGCTTGCTGACTTTTGACCCAACTGCTCATAATAATGAACAGACTAACTTGGCACTGTGGCCAATACTGCAACACCAATTTTTTAATTAGCTAAAAACATTAAAAATCAGTTGGTTGCAAAACTAATAATTAAACAACTTAGCTAATTATTGTGCGACTGCAAAGCCGGAGCTCTACAGCGCAAAAAGGCCGGTGAATAAAAATTCACCAGCCCTTGCCTGATTTTTGGTCAGGCAGCTAATCTAGCATAAGCTAGATTACTTGATCTCAACTTCAGCACCAGCTTCTTCAAGATCTTTCTTAAGTGCTTCAGCTTCTTCCTTAGATACACCTTCTTTGATTGGTGCAGGAGCAGACTCAACAAGCGCCTTAGCTTCTTTAAGGCCAAGACCAGTTGCGCCACGTACAGCTTTGATTGCAGCAACTTTGTTACCGCCAGCAGCAGCTAAGATTACGTCGAACTCAGTCTTTTCTTCAGCAGCTTCAGCAGGACCAGCAGCAACAACAGCAGCAGCTGCAGTTACGCCGAACTTCTCTTCCATAGCTTCAACTAGTTCAACAACTTCCATTACTGACATTTCAGCAATAGCGTCAAGGATTTGGTCTTTAGATACAGACATTTCAAATTTCCTAATAATTACGAACCATTAAGGGTTCAAAAAATACTTTACACCGAAAAAGAACAAAAAACAGCTTAAAATTAAGCAGCTTGCTCAGCTTTCTGTACACGTACTGCTTCAATTGTTTTACACAATTTACCAGCAGACGCTTCTTTCATAGCGCTCATTAAGCGTGCAACTGCTTCGTCGTATGTAGGTAGTGTAGCAAGCATATCTGCGTCTACAACGTTACCTTCAAAAGCCGCCGTTTTAACTTCAAAGTTTTCATTCTTCTTCGCGAAATCTTTAAAGATACGCGCTGCAGCACCTGGGTGCTCAGAAGAGAAAGCAATTAAGCTAGGGCCAACTAGTGACTCATTTAGACACTCATAATCAGTACCTTCAACAGCACGTTTAGCTAAAGTGTTACGAACAACCTTCATCCAAACGCCTGCTTCACGAGCTTCTTTACGAAGGGCAGTGATAGCATCTACAGTTACACCACGAGAATCTGCAACAACTGCAGAAAGAGCACCTTTGGCAGCTTCGTTAACTTCAGCAACAATTGCTTTTTTGTCTTGAAGATTTAACGCCATGGGTGTTACTCCTGGTTCTATGGGGACAAGCCCCTGTTTACTCATCTTCTAATCAAAATTAAGATTAGAAGTGCTTTTTACGGCGAGAGCCAGAAGATTAGGAAAAATCTTGCTGGGGATTCACACCGTCTACGTAGGAAATTAAGCTTACCAAGTGGCTTGCACCTACGGTCTTGGACGAAAGCCTAATTTATCGCTTTTGCTTGAAACAAGCGCGAAATTATAGACTCCAACCCGAATTTGGTTCTATTGTTAAGTTATTAACTCAACAAAATGGCGCAAAATTATAGTGTAATTTTTGCGCCATGTAAACGCCATTCTCTAAATTATACTACTTGAGTATTCAGAGAAGCTTGGTCTACAGCAACACCAGCACCCATAGTAGTAGAGATGCTTACTTTCTTAAGGAAAGTACCTTTCGCTTGTGAAGGCTTAGCCTTCTTAAGAGCGATGATTAACGCTTCAAGGTTTTCTTGAAGTTGGTTTGCATCAAAATCTACTTTACCGATAGTAGTGTGGATAATACCGTTCTTGTCGTTGCGGTAACGAACCTGACCAGCTTTAGCGTTTTTAACTGCTTCTGCAACGTTAGGCGTTACAGTACCAGTTTTAGGGTTAGGCATAAGACCACGTGGACCTAGGATTTGACCTAGTTGACCAACAACGCGCATTGCATCTGGAGAAGCAACAACAACGTCAAAGTTCATTTCGCCTTTCTTAACCTGCTCAGCAAGGTCGTCCATACCAACTAAATCAGCACCAGCTTCTTTAGCAGCATCTGCATTTGCACCTTGAGTGAATACAGCAACGCGTACTTCACGACCAGTACCGTGTGGTAGTACAGTTGCACCACGTACGTTTTGGTCTGATTTACGAGCGTCGATGCCAAGGTTTACAGCAACGTCAACACTTTCAGTGAATTTAGCAGTAGCTAGTTCTTTAAGAAGAGCAACAGCTTCGTTGATTTCGTACTCTTTAGTTACGTCAACTTTTTCGCGGATTACGCGCATACGCTTAGTTAATTTAGCCATTCTCAATTACCCTTCTACATTCAAGCCCATTGCACGTGCAGAACCTGCAATCGTGCGTACAGCTGCATCCATATCAGCAGCAGTAAGGTCAGGACGTTTAGTCTCAACGATCTCTTCAAGTTGTGCACGTGTTACAGTACCAACTTTCTCAGTGTTAGGACGGCCAGAACCAGACTTGATACCTGCAGCCTTCTTAAGAAGGTAAGAAGCAGGTGGTGTTTTCATATCAAAAGTGAATGAACGGTCGTTGTAAACAGAAATGATTACAGGAACCGGTGCACCTTTCTCGATAGACTCTGTACGTGCGTTGAACGCTTTACAGAATTCCATGATGTTTACACCGTGTTGACCTAGTGCAGGACCTACTGGAGGACTAGGGTTAGCCATACCAGCAGCAACTTGTAGCTTGATTAGAGCTTCAACTTTCTTTGCCATTTTAATAACCTCATAAGTGGGTCTTAGCCTTGTGCGTGCGAGGACACGTACTCAAGCGGCTTCCCAAATTAAAAAATTCTATCTTTTGCTATCACCAGATAACAAAAGGCCGCTGATTATAGATTAACCAGCGGCCTTTTTCAATATGATCTTTTAAGAATTATTTATCAGCTTCAACCTGACCAAATTCTAATTCTACTGGTGTAGAACGACCAAAGATAAGTACTGATACCTTCAAACGGCTACGGTCGTAGTCGACCTCTTCAACAACACCGTTAAAGTCAGCAAATGGACCATCAGTAACACGTACCACTTCACCTGGCTCAAATAACGTAGCCGGCTTAGGTGCATCTGCGTTTTCTTGTAAACGATTCAGAATACGATCAGCTTCTTTTTTGCTGATTGGCGCAGGGCGATCTGATGTACCACCAATAAAGCCCATTACACGAGGTGTGCTGTTAACTAAGTGCCAACTTGCATCATTCATGTCCATTTCAACCAGTACATAGCCTGGGAAAAATTTACGCTCTGAACGACGTTTTTGGCCTGATTTCATTTCAACTACTTCTTCAGTAGGAACTAAAACTTCACCAAAACTGTCTTCAAGACCTTGGATTTTAATATGCTCAATAATTGTTTGAGCAACACGTTTCTCAAAACCAGAAAATGCTTGTACTACGTACCAGCGTAGTTTCTTTTCTTTGTTCTCATCCGCCATGGGATCAGATCTCCAATCCAGTTAAAAAGCCAACAATTCTAAATAATGCGCCGTCTAAACCCCACAGGATTAGCGCTGTGATTACTGTAGCAATCATCACGATAAAAGTAGTTTGAACCGTTTCTTGGCGTGTTGGCCACACCACTTTACGCACTTCTAACTTCGCTTCTTTAGCAAAGGCGATAAATTCTTGACCTTTACTCGTTAACGCTGCAACACCAAGGCCTGCAGCAATTGCAATCACTACACCAATTGCACGCAATAGTACAGATTGGTCTTCAAACATATAATTGCCAACAACTGCGCCTGCAAGCAGTGCAATTGAAACAATCCATTTTAATGCATCCATTGAGCTTGATGGAGCTTCTACATTCGCGCTCATAATTAATTTACCTTAATACCAGACACAACAACCCCGTCACTAAGACAGGGTTAATCCATAAAATCCAAACTTTATAATTTACTTAGCAATCAAAAAAACAAATTATCAGGTTTAGACTTCGAATTAAAGTGGCAGGGGCGACAGGACTCGAACCCGTAACCGTCGGTTTTGGAGACCGCTGTTCTACCAATTGGAACTACGCCCCTGCAAAGTGGAAGCCCATTATACTGACCAAATCTTTTAAAACAAGGGTAAAAGATGCTCACTGCTCAATTATCTTAACTTTGCAGTATTTCAGTTTTAGGTTTTTAAAATTTAGTCAATAAAAAACCCAGCAAAAGCTGGGTTTTTAGAACTTAGAAAAGTTTAATTACTTATTCTTTTCTTTTTGTTCAGCAATTACTGTCTCAGCAACGTTTGCTGGACATGCAGAGTAGTGTGAGAACTCCATTGAGAACTGACCACGACCTGAAGTAATTGTACGAAGGTGACCAATGTAACCGAACATTTCTGAAAGCGGTACGTCACCCTTGATGCGAACGCCCATTGCGCCAGCTTCTTGGTCTTTGATCATACCACGACGACGGTTAAGGTCACCGATTACGTCACCTACGTTGTCTTCTGGTGTGAACACATCAACTTTCATGATTGGCTCAAGAAGTTGAGGACCTGCTTTTGGAATTGACTGACGGAATGCACCTTTCGCTGCGATTTCGAACGCGATTGCTGATGAGTCAACTGCGTGGAAAGCACCGTCGAATAGCTCAACTTCAACGTCTAGTACTGGGAAGCCTGCAAGAACACCTTCTTCCATCATAGATGCGAAGCCTTTCTCAACTGCTGGCCAGAATTCCTTAGGAACGTTACCACCAACTACTGAAGATGAGAAAGTGAAGCCTGAGTTTTGCTCGCCTGGCTTGATGCGGTAGTCGATCTTACCGAACTGACCAGAACCACCTGATTGCTTCTTGTGCGTGTAGCTGTCTTCGATTTCTTGCGTGATAGTTTCACGGTAAGCAACCTGAGGCTGACCAACAACAAGGTCTACACCGTAAGTACGCTTAAGGATATCAACCTTGATGTCTAGGTGTAATTCACCCATACCTTTAAGGATTGTTTCACCTGAATCTTCGTCAGTTTCAACCTGGAATGACGGATCTTCTGCAACCATCTTACCGATAGCGATACCCATCTTCTCGTTACCACCTTTATCTTTAGGTGCAACAGCGATTGAGATTACCGGATCAGGGAAGATCATCGCTTCAAGAGTACATTCGTGCTTAGGATCACATAGCGTGTGACCTGTTTGAACGTTCTTCATACCTACAACTGCAATGATGTCACCCGCTTGTGCTTCAGTGATTTCGTTACGGTCGTCAGCTTGCATCTCTACCATACGGCCGATACGTTCTGTTTTACCCGTTGCTGAGTTAAGTACTGTATCACCTTTCTTCATGCGACCTGAGTAGATACGGATGAATGTAAGTGCACCGAAACGGTCATCCATGATTTTGAACGCTAGCGCTTTTAACGGCTCTTCAGCGTCAACAGTTGCAACTTCACCAGTTGGCTCACCTGTTTCAGGATCAGTTAGTGGCTGAGGGTCAACTTCAGTTGGTGCTGGAAGGTAATCAACAACAGCGTCAAGAACTAATTGAACACCCTTGTTTTTGAATGCAGAACCACAGTAAGTTGGGAAGAACGCTAGATCACGTGTACCTTTACGGATACATGCTTTAATTTGTTCCATTGAAGGGATTTCACCTTCCATGTACGCTTCCATTAGGTCATCGTCTTGCTCAACAGCAGTTTCGATTAGCATCTCATGGTATTCTTCAACTTTGTCAACCATGTCTGCAGGAACGTCTTGTACTTCATAGTTTTCAGGAAGACCTGAGTCATCCCAAACGTATGCTTTTTTCTCTAGTACGTCTACAACACCAACGAAATCATCTTCGATACCGATTGGTAATGTCATAACTAGTGGGTTTGCACCAAGAACATTTGTTACTTGATCTACTACGCGGTAGAAGTCAGCACCCATACGGTCTAGTTTGTTTACGAAGATACAACGAGCAACTTCTGACTCGTTCGCATAACGCCAGTTAGTTTCTGATTGCGGCTCAACACCACCAGAACCACAGAATACACCGATACCACCATCAAGAACTTTAAGTGAACGATATACTTCAACTGTGAAGTCAACGTGTCCAGGAGTATCGATTACGTTTAAACGGTGACCTTTCCACTCACACGTTACAGCTGCTGACTGGATTGTAATACCACGCTCAGCTTCCTGTTCCATGAAGTCAGTTGTAGATTCACCATCGTGAACTTCACCAGTTTTGTGGATTTTACCAGTAAGCTTAAGGATACGTTCTGTTGTAGTCGTTTTACCCGCATCTACGTGGGCAAAAATACCGATATTTCTGTACTTAGATAAATCAGCCATTTCTTTACTCTAATTAATTAAAATTTTTCGCGCGGAGTATAACACTAGTTGATGACAACATCATCTGTTAGTGACGTATTTACAGCAATAAAATGTACAAAAATTAGCTTATTTTTGATTAAGCCTATTACATTTGATTGCTTACAGTTTGAACAACTGTAGTTCAAACTATGTACAAGACCGCAACGAATGTTAAAAATGAAAAAAACCCGCGTAACTATTTACGCGGGTTTTTCAATGCTTATGCATTAACTATCAAGAATTAGTCTTCGATAGTTGCAACAACACCAGCACCTACTGTACGGCCACCTTCACGGATCGCGAAACGTAGACCTTCGTCCATCGCGATTGGAACGATTAGCTCAACAGTCATCTTGATGTTGTCACCTGGCATTACCATTTCTACGCCATCTGGTAATTGGATATCACCAGTTACGTCAGTTGTACGGAAGTAGAACTGTGGACGGTAGCCTTTGAAGAATGGCGTGTGACGACCACCTTCGTCTTTAGAAAGTACGTATACTTCTGAAGTGAACTTCGTGTGAGGAGTGATTGAACCAGGCTTACATAGAACCTGACCACGCTCAACTTCGTCACGCTTAGTACCACGTAGAAGTGCACCAATGTTCTCACCTGCACGACCTTCGTCTAGAAGCTTACGGAACATTTCAACACCCGTACAAGTAGTAGTTGTAGTTTCTTTAATACCTACGATTTCTACTTCGTCATTCACGTTGATGATACCGCGCTCAACACGACCTGTTACTACTGTACCACGGCCTTGGATTGAGAATACGTCTTCGATAGGCATTAGGAATGGCTTATCGATGTCACGCTCTGGCTCTGGGATGTATGAATCTAGTGCTTCTGCAAGCTCAACGATCTTGTCTTCCCACTCTTTCTCGCCTTCTAACGCTTTAAGCGCTGAACCTTGGATTAGAGGTAGGTCGTCACCTGGGAAGTCGTACTCAGAAAGAAGTTCACGAACTTCCATCTCTACTAGTTCTAGTAGTTCTTCGTCGTCAACCATGTCACATTTGTTCATGAATACAACGATGTAAGGTACACCAACCTGACGTGAAAGTAGGATGTGCTCACGAGTCTGTGGCATTGGGCCATCAGTCGCAGCTACTACTAGGATCGCGCCGTCCATCTGTGCAGCACCAGTGATCATGTTTTTAACATAATCCGCGTGTCCTGGACAGTCTACGTGTGCGTAGTGACGAGTCGGAGTATCGTACTCAACGTGTGAAGTTGAGATTGTGATACCACGCTCACGCTCTTCTGGAGCGTTATCGATTGCTGAGAAGTCTTTCGCTTCACCACCGTATACTTTTGCAAGTACGTTAGTGATTGCTGCAGTTAGAGTTGTTTTACCGTGGTCAACGTGGCCGATTGTACCTACGTTTACGTGCGGTTTCGAACGTTCAAACTTTTCTTTTGCCATGACGGAACCTATAAAGTTATATAACTAAAATTACATGTAAAGTGTCTACAAAAAGCGCAGACGTATTCAAATAATTGAATAAGTTTATGACAAATTAAAGGAAGTGGAAATTATTTAAGAAAGGTTATAGCTCGGTACTGGTGCTGATAGGCAGATTTGAACTGCCGACCTCACCCTTACCAAGGGTGCGCTCTACCGACTGAGCTATATCAGCACACCAGAAACTGGAGCGGGCAGCGGGAATCGAACCCGCATCATCAGCTTGGAAGGCTGAGGTAATAGCCATTATACGATGCCCGCTTTCGGAACCTGTTCTTAACTACCTCTAACCGTCAAGAGTAAGTGGTGGAGGGGGACGGATTCGAACCATCGAAGGCAATGCCGTCAGATTTACAGTCTGATCCCTTTGGCCGCTCGGGAACCCCTCCACAAATTCTTTTAAAGCTAGACTTTCATATAGTGAAAGTAAAATGGTGCCGACTATCCGAGTCGAACGGATGACCTACTGATTACAAGTCAGTTGCTCTACCAGCTGAGCTAAGTCGGCACGTATACTGCTTAAGTACGGGGCGAGATTCTAAGGCAAGGTTTTAGGATATGCAACCATTAATTTTAAAAAAAATGAAAGTATCGCTTCAAACGTCCAAGTTTTAGTCAAATCGCTGCAGATTTATGCTGTTACCATGCAATTTTTAATATGCAACCAAACCTCGCAGTACTAAATCTTCAATAAATTCGCTATTTTCAATGTGCTCTGATAATAGTTTTCCGTATCCACCAGTACATAATACGCGAATATTTTTACCAAATAAGGCCCTTACTTGTTGCACCAAGCCTAAATTTGCAGCCAAACAGCCAAAGCTTAACGCTTCTGGTGTGTTTATTCCGACCTTGTTATCAAATGTGACGTCTTCATTTGCAAATACTTTTTCTGCACGCATTGTGATTGATTCCATCATCAAATCGATACCAGGAATAATCCATCCACCTTTATGCACACTGCCATCAATTAATACATCTACCGTTGTAGCAGTACCTGCATCGATAACAATGGAGGATGTCTTGGGATATAAATGAGCTGCGGCCAACACAACAAGCCAACGATCTATGCCTAGGTTTTGAAACTCTGGATAAGCACAACTAACACCTTTGTGTTCTGCTGTTACCTGCGCAAAGATAGTTTCGACATTATTCGCTTTTGCGGTAGTAATTAACTGATCAAGCTTGGCATTAGCTCGCACACTCGCGATTAAAACTTGCGTAATTGACTGCCAATCCAAGCCTTGCTGCTCAATAAAAGTGATTTTGCCCGCTTGGTAAAGGGCGAGTTTTAATGCTGTGTTACCTACGTCAACTAATAACTTCATTATGGGTTTACCTTACGTACTGAAATTTCGCCGCCGTAATATGTTTTCTCAATACCATCTTGGCGCAACACTAGCCCGCCTTGCTTATCGATGCCCACACAAATTCCCTGCCACGCCTTTTGCCCTGTATGAAGTGTAATTAGTTGTTCAGCAAACGCGTTAACCTTGTTCCACTCTTGATACATTTCACTTAAACCTGAAGCTTGATACTGTGCCAACCGCTTTTCTAAATAAAATGTCAGCGCAGCAGCTAACTCATTTTTATTTACCTCAAGTCCTAAGCGTTTTAAATCAACCCAAGCTTGATCGATATATTCGCTGGCACTTTCTGGCATTGCGATATTCAAGCCAATTCCTATCACTAAATGGCAAGGGCCTTCGGGTTGACCATCCAGCTCTACTAACACACCTGCTAACTTTTGATTATCTACTAGAATATCGTTAGGCCATTTCAAATTTACTTCGATATTATAAAGCGACTTGATGCAATCGTAGATTGCTAATCCCACCGCTACACTCACCCCCATTGCAGCCTGTAAACCATCCTCAAGTAGCCAGTAATAACTATAATAAAGGTTTGCACCAAAGGGCGATTGCCAAACACGGCCGCGCCTACCACGACCCGCATTTTGCATTTCAGCAACAACTACAGTACCCGAAGTAAGAGCTTGCTTACTTGCTATACGTTGCATTAGTTCAGTATTCGTTGAGTCGATACTGGCATAGGTTTCAAAGTTACCAGTATGGCCTGCCAATTTTTGAAATTCAGATTCAAGTGTAGGCTGCGAAATTAAGGCTATCTCTTGGTTCAAGCAATAGCCTTTATTATTGACTTTGTAAATATCTAGGCCGAGCTCCCCAAGTGATTTAATATGTTTTGCAACCGCAGCTCTACTAATACCCAATTTTTCTCCCAAAAGCTGACCTGAAACAAATTCACCATTTTTCAACGCTTGAAGAATTGCTAGCTTAGTACCCGCTATTTGTGACATTTATCTGCCTCTATTTTGGTTTCACCACTTTTTGCGATGAGCCTTACCTCATGTTCAAGGGCAACATCAAATTTTGCCATTATCACATTTTGAATATGCTTTATCATGGCAATCAAATCGTTATTAACTGCATTTTCTGCATTAATTAAAACCAAAGCTTGTTTGTTACTGACTTCAACCCCGCCTATTTTAAAACCTTTTAAGTTTGCCTGGTCAATCAACCAGCCTGCGGCTAATTTAATATGCGTATCAGACACAGGATAAGTTGGCATCTTTGGATAGTTACTTAATAGAGCATGCGCTTGTTCTTTCAAAACTATCGGGTTTTTAAAAAAGCTGCCACTGTTCGGTTGTATATTTGGATCAGGCAGCTTACTGGAACGAATTGCGACGACCTCATCCATTACTTGCTGTGCTGTTGGTGCCTGTAAAGATCGCAAGGGTCCATAGCTTAAATTGGCTTGCCACTCTTTTGATAACTCAAACTCCACCATTGTAATTACAAACTTACCAAACAAGGCATGTTTAAATATTGAATCTCGGTAAGCAAATTCACACTCTTTATTACTTAATACTTGCTGTTCTCCAGTTTCGACGTCAAAACCAACGACCCTGCTGATTAAGTCTTTAACCTCAACACCATAAGCGCCAATGTTTTGTACGGGTGCAGCACCTACCGTGCCAGGAATAAGTGCCAAGTTTTCAAGGCCATACATGCCTTTTTCAACACAGTGACATACAAAGTCATGCCAATTTTCACCTGCGGCAACTTGAATAACATAGCTAGTTCCCGTATCTGTTACTGTTATTCCTCTATTGGCCATTTGAATTATGTGACCTTCGAAGTCATCAACAAATATTGTGTTACTGCCTTCACCAAGAATAATGTAAGGGGTATGCCAATCAATGCTTTCTAGTTCCTCAGGATGCTCGATTCGCGTCACGCTATTTGCACATGCGGGTAATGCAAATGTGTGGTAGTGCTGTAAAGAAATCAAAATAGGTGCTCAAATTACCTAATTATAAAATTACGCTCATATTAACGCATTCTTTTACTCAACGCATAGAAGTGCGTATTATTGACAAAAATTGTATACAACCTGTTTTTAGGAAAAGCACATGAAGCTAAACGCTATTGCGAGCTTAGTCGCAATGACATTATCTGGCACCACTCTCGCTGCTTATGATGAGCATACTTTTGGTAATTTAGACGATGTTCTTTCTACGCATATTCATTTAGATCTTGAAATTGATTTTGAAAAGAAACAGTTACAAGGTTTTGCAGAGCACACATTAGATTGGCAGCAAAAAAATACTAAAAAGCTTGTACTAGACACACGCGATTTAGAAATCGATAAAGTAGTTTATAAAGATAGTGCTGGCAATTGGCGTCAGGCAAGCTGGCAGCTTGCCAAAGATGATGGCGTTAGAGGCGCAAAACTGACCATTAATTTTGCTAAGCAAGCTGAAAAGGTACGTATTTATTACAACAGTTTACCGCAAGCATCAGGCCTTCAGTGGCTAACACCAGAACAAACAGCCACTAAAACACAGCCATTTATGTACAGTCAATCACAGGCAATTCATGCTCGCAGCTGGATCCCTGTACAAGATACACCGGCAATGCGTGTTACATACACTGCTCGTATTCAAACACCAGAAGACGTTCGTGCAGTTATGAGTGCAGATAACACAGATGCATTTATAAAAGACGGTGATTATCAATTCACTATGCCTCAAGCCATTCCCCCTTACTTGATTGCAATTGGTGCAGGTAACTTAGAATACAAAGAAATGTCACACCAAACTGCGATTTTTGCAGAGCCAACAATTCTCGATGCATCAGTTGCTGAGTTTAATGACACGCAAACCATGATTGAGAAAACCAATGCTATTTATGGCGAATATGCTTGGGGTCGTTACGATTTATTAATGTTACCACCAAGCTTCCCATTTGGAGGCATGGAAAATCCGCGTCTTTCTTTTATTACTCCAACCGTTGTCGCTGGTGATAAGAGCCTCGTTAACCTTATTGCTCATGAGCTTGCTCATTCATGGTCTGGCAACCTAGTCACTAACGCAACTTGGGAAGATCTATGGCTGAATGAAGGTTTCACCTCATACGTAGAAAATCGCATTATGGAAGAAGTCTTTGGTCGTGATCGCGCAGTGATGGAACAAGCATTAGATACCGCAGCGCTAAAAGGCCAAATGCCAAACCTTGAACAAGGCGATACTCGATTAAACCTTAAGTTGAATGGTCGTGATCCGGACGATGCATTTAGCAAGGTTCCTTATATTAAAGGTATGCTATTTTTGATTTACCTTGAAGAAAAGTTTGGACGCGACCGCTTTGACGACTTTGTTCGAGGTTACTTTAAAGAGTACTCGTTTAAGTCGCTAACAACTGCAGAATTTGAAGATTACTTGGCTGACAATCTACTTAATAAATACCCGGGTATTGTTTCTGTAGAAAAGGCAAAAGAGTGGATCCATCAACCAGGTTTACCTGAGGATGCACCCAACCCCACATCTGATGCCTTTATCAAAGTGGATAGCGCCGCAAAAGCATGGTTAAAATCAGGTGACATCACCGCACTGCCTACCGGTAAGTGGACGGTGCATGAATGGCTACATTTTATCAATAATCTGCCACGCGATTTATCAATTGATAAAATGTCACAATTAGATAGCGCCTATAATCTAACACATTCAACCAACGATGAATTAAGCTTCGCTTGGTATATGCTAGCTGTTGGCAATGGCTATCAACCGATTTATGGCCCATTAGAAGAACACCTTGTGGGTATCGGCCGTCGTAAGTTAATTGTCCCTTTATATAAAGCGCTTATTGCCAACGGCAAAAAAGAGTGGGCACTGGCTGTTTACCAAAAAGCCAAACCCGGTTATCACCCACTTGCTCAAGGTACGGTAGAAAACTTATTTAAATAATTACTATGTTGTAACTTAAAAAGGCAGCACTTAGCTGCCTTTTTTATTTGCTAAAAACGCCGCTTTTTCCTGTTCACTAGCTTGCGACCACCAAAACTCTAACATATTCAATGCACTTGGTTGTTGACTAACCGGTGCACTCGTTGCTTGATTAGTAGCCACTTTAGCTTTAGGTGGTGATTTTGGTGCATAGGCAGTGCTGTTAGAAGGAATTTTTCCAATTGTGGATGAAGTTGGCAAATCTGCCATGTTATTTGTTTCAGTCGAGAGAACTACATGCGCTTTTACGGGCTCTAGACGCAGTGCTTGGTTATTCGTCCCGCGTTCTTTGAAATTTGCGAATGGACCTTTAATATACCTTTTTGCCCCGGCAATATCATCAGCACGGGGCATTGATATCTGATAAGTTGCTTCACTTTTATCAATATTGACAACAAGCCAAAACGGATCAGACTCAATTACTTCGTGCTCATCGTAATCAATCTCGTAAAGATCTTTGTACTTAACTTTAATTTTATGCTGCCCTTGTGGCACCGTTACTTTATCTACGCTTGAAAATAACGAATGCTCTACTTTTTCATCATTTACTTGAAGAGGGATTATTTCTTCAGAAAATTTGATAGTTGCACCATAAACTATTGTTGGTAATAAAAGACTAAGCGTTAATATATTTTTCATAAGCATTCCAATAAACCCTTGCAGATATATTCCATCAATCTAAACTGGCATAATTCAATAAGAATTACTACTAGGATGTTGGTATGAGTCAAGATACCCTTTTCACTAAAATTATTAATCGCGAAATTCCTGCAGAAATTGTTTATGAAGATGAATTTAGCCTAGCCTTTAAAGATATTAATCCACAAGCCCCTTATCATGTTTTAATCATTCCAAAAAAGCCTATCGCAACAATAAACGATATTGAGCTTGATGATAGAGAAGTTGTTGGCCATCTTTATTATGTAGCTAAACAGCTAGCCTCTGAAAATGGTTTTTCAGATGATGGTTACCGTGTTGTGATGAACTGTAATGAACATGCCGGTCAAACTGTTTTTCATATCCACCTGCATATGCTCGCTGGTAAAGTTTTAGGCTGGCCTCCTTACACTGACAAAGAAAAGACCTAGATAAAAGTATTAACTTGTTTAAAAAAACAATACAAAAGTTTAAATATTGTGTTAAGCTTCAACAATAATTTAGTTGAAGCTTTTTTTTGTTGAGTTAAACAATGAACAACACAGCGTTTATTATTCTAAACACAAATCCGACTAATAATTCTGGATTAGAAGTATTAAAGCCATTACTTACCACGCAAGGCTTAAATGTAATGCATGGTTTTGATGGAAAGGAAGTTCCGAGCAACACCCGTCTTTTGTTTATCGAGTCTAATGGCGATAATGTTTGGCAACGTTTACAAATGCACATTGCAGAACTGAAATGCGATTGCGATATAATTTTGTTCAATATCTGTGAAAATACTGAACTTGCTAATCGTGCGCTGTTATCTGGCATCCGTGGTGTGTTTTATGAAACTGATAATGCCGACGTGTTAATGAAAGGCATTCGTTTATTACTCGACAATCAACTGTGGTTCCGCCGTGATGTAATGTGTAGTGCGTTAAATCGTTTACTGCAATTCAATAAAGAAGCAATTAATCAAATTACTGATGCTGAATTAGAGCCGGTAAAACTCACTAAACGTGAACGTGCAATTATTAGCCTTATGAGTAAAGGTGCTAAGAATAAAGAAATTGCTGATGAGCTAAATATTAGCCCACATACAGTTAAAACCCATTTGTACAGTGCGTTTAGAAAAACTAACTGCCGTAATCGCATCGAGTTACTTTCATGGGCTCAGTACAATATGCCTAACGAATTACGTTAGCCAACCTATTTAGTTTTCCCCTTTTGATACCGGGTTCTGCCCGGTTTTTTATTGCCTAAAATTCAGGGTTCAGGGTTCAGGGTTCAGGGTTCAGGGTTCAGGGTTCAGGGTTCAGGGTTCAGGGTTCAGGGTTCAGCAAACATTTTTAGCTGTTTAAACCGAACTTTCAACATTCAACCTTATTCAGGCAATAAAAAAGCCGAGCATTTGCTCGGCTTTTTAATTCTTTAAATCTTACTCTGCAGACTGCGCGTCTTCTTGAACTTCTTCAGTCGCTGGGCGATCTAGTAGTTCAATGTAAGCCATTGGTGCGTTGTCACCAGTACGGAAGCCACACTTAAGAATACGAGTGTAACCACCTGGACGATCCGCGAAACGAGGACCAATCTCAGTGAACAATTTACCAACTACTTCTTTATCACGCGTGCGAGCAAACGCTAAACGACGGTTTGCAACGCTATCAGTCTTAGCCAGTGTGATTAAAGGCTCAATTACACGGCGTAACTCTTTCGCTTTAGGCAAAGTAGTTTTGATGATTTCGTGCTTCACCAAAGAACTTGCCATGTTGCTGAACATCGCTTTACGATGACTGCTGTTACGGTTTAATTGACGACCACTCTTACGATGGCGCATGACCCTATCCTTCTAACTAAACTTATCGTTGATTATTCAGCTAAGCTTGCAGGTGGCCAGTTTTCTAGGCGCATACCTAGAGATAGACCACGTGAAGCAAGCACGTCTTTAATTTCTGTAAGTGACTTCTTACCAAGGTTTGGTGTTTTAAGAAGCTCAACTTCAGTACGCTGAACAAGATCACCGATATATTGAATTTGCTCGGCTTTCAGACAGTTCGCAGAACGTACAGTAAGCTCTAAATCATCAACAGGACGAAGTAGAATCGGATCAAATTCCGGCTTCTCTTCTTTCTCTTCTGGCTCAGCCACATCACGTAAATCTACGAATGCGTCTAACTGCTCAGCTAGAATAGTAGATGCACGACGGATTGCCTCTTCAGGATCAATCGTACCATTTGTTTCCATGTCGATAATTAGCTTATCTAAGTCTGTACGTTGCTCAACACGTGCTGATTCAACCGAGTACGCAATACGCTCAACCGGGCTAAATGAAGCATCTAGCAACAAACGACCGATTGGGCGCTCATCGTCTTCAGAGGAAATACGGCTCGACGCTGGAACGTAGCCACGGCCACGTTGAACGCGAATACGCATGCTGATTTCACTGCTATCAGTCGTCAGGTGACAAATCACGTGATCTGGGTTAGCAACTTCAACACTGTCATCGTGTTGAATGTCAGCAGCGGTTACAGGGCCAACGCCTGATTTAGTCAGGGTTAGAAATACTTCATCTTTCTCGTGTAAAGAAACTGCTAAGCCTTTAAGGTTTAGTAGAATTTCGATGATGTCTTCTTGAACACCTTCCTTCGCACTGTATTCGTGTAGTACGCCGTCGATTTCAACTTCAGTCACTGCACAACCTGGCATTGATGAAAGTAAAATACGACGAAGTGCATTACCTAAAGTGTGACCAAAGCCACGCTCTAGAGGCTCTAAAATTACTTTAGAACGCGATGTACTTACAGCGTCGATATCGACTAATTTTGGCTTTAGGAATTCGGTAACAGAACCCTGCATGTGTATCCTCTCTTATCTTTTAACTTTACTTCGAGTAAAGTTCGACGATTAGCTGTTCATTAATTTCTGCAGACAGATCAGAACGCTCAGGTAAACGCTTAAATGTACCTGCTAGTTTCTTAGTGTCTACTTCAACCCAAGTTGGCTTCTCGCGTTGCTCAGCTAGTTCTACAGCTGCAGTAATACGAGCTTGCTTCTTAGCCTTCTCACGGATTTCAACTACATCTTCAGCTGAAACTGTGAATGAAGGAATGTTTACAACTTGACCATTAACAACGATCGCTTTGTGGCTTACTAGCTGACGAGCTTCAGCACGTGTGCTTGCGAAACCCATGCGGTAAACTACGTTGTCTAAACGTTGTTCTAGAAGCTGAAGTAGGTTTTCACCTGTGTTGCCTTTAAGACGAGCAGCTTCTTTGTAGTAGTTACGGAATTGCTTTTCAAGTACACCGTAGATACGACGAACTTTTTGCTTTTCACGTAATTGTAAACCGTAGTCAGATAGGCGACCTTTACGAGCGCCGTGTTGACCTGGTGCTGTTTCAAGCTTACATTTAGAGTCGATTGCTCTAACGCCGCTCTTAAGGAACAGGTCAGTACCTTCACGACGACTTAGCTTGAGCTTAGGGCCCAAATATCTTGCCATGTTATTTCTCCTAACCTATTGTTATACGCGACGTTTCTTCGGTGGACGACAACCATTGTGTGGAATTGGCGTCACGTCAGTAATGTTTGTAATACGGTAACCTAGTGCGTTTAATGCACGAACTGAAGATTCACGACCTGGACCTGGGCCCTTGATGAAAACTTCTAGGTTCTTTAAACCATATTCCTGAGCAGCAGTACCTGCACGCTCAGCAGCAACCTGTGCAGCGAATGGCGTAGATTTACGTGAACCACGGAAACCTGAACCACCTGCAGTTGCCCAAGATAACGCATTACCTTGACGGTCTGTAATAGTAACAATAGTGTTGTTGAAAGAAGCATGAACATGAGCCATACCATCAGCAACTTGCTTTTTAACCTTCTTACGACGGATTGGTGCTTTAGCCATAACTTACCCCACCTTATTTCTTGATAGGCTTGCGAGGACCCTTACGAGTACGCGCGTTAGTCTTAGTACGCTGACCACGTAGTGGAAGCGAACGACGGTGACGTAGGCCACGGAAACAACCAAGGTCCATAAGACGCTTGATATTTAGAGTAACTTCACGACGAAGATCACCTTCAACAGTGTACTTACCAACTTCTTCACGTAATTGGTCAAGAACTTCATCACTTAGTTCACCGATTTTTGTGGTCTCGGCGATACCAGTCGCTGCTAAGATAGCCTTAGAGCGAGTCTTACCTACACCATAGATGCTTGTTAAAGCGATAACAGCATGCTTATGGTCAGGAACGTTAATGCCTGCGATACGGGCCACTAACATATCTCCTATAAATGAATCTGATTATCATCCTGTTGGAAAGCCCGTATAGGATACCCAACCGATATCAGATTTCTACCAATGAAACAGGCCGAGCTTTCGCTCAGCCTGCATGACTTAATTAGCCTTGCCTTTGCTTATGCTTAGGATCGCTGCAAATTACACGTACAACACCTGCACGCTTAATAACTTTACAGCTACGGCAAATTTTCTTAACGGAAGCACGTACTTTCATAACTTAACTCCGTAGTCAACCCTTAGCGGCCGTAGCCTTTAAGGTTTGCTTTTTTCAGCACAGACTCATACTGATGAGACATCAGATGGGTTTGTACTTGTGCCATAAAGTCCATGATAACAACAACGATAATCAAAATTGATGTACCGCCGAAATAGAATGGCGTTTGCCATGCCATTGTCATGAACTCGGGCACTAGACAAATAAAGGTAATGTACAATGCGCCAGCTAAAGTTAGGCGTGTCATTACTTTATCAATGTATTTAGATGTCTGCTCACCTGGGCGAATGCCTGGGATAAATGCCCCTGATTTTTTCAGGTTGTCTGCTGTTTCACGCGGGTTAAATACCAACGCAGTGTAAAAGAAGCAGAAAAAGATGATTGCAGCTGCTAACACCATCGCATATAGCGGCTGTCCAGGAGACAATGCTAATGAGATAGTTTGTAATGTATCAGCAACCGGGCCTTCACCTTGACCGAACCAGCTCGCAATTGTACCAGGGAACAGAATAATACTACTAGCAAAGATTGGTGGAATAACCCCTGCCATATTAACTTTCAGTGGTAAGTGTGAACTTTGCGCTGCAAACACCTGACGGCCTTGCTGACGTTTAGCGTAGTTAACAACGATGCGACGCTGTCCACGCTCAAAGAACACTACCAAATAAGTTACAGCAAAAACGATTACCGCAATCAATAGTAGTACTAACGGTTGTAAATCACCTTGGCGCGCCATTTCGGCAGTCGAACCAATAGCAGACGGCAAGTTAGCTACAATACCTACAAAAATTAGAACCGAAATACCGTTACCGATACCACGTTCTGTAATTTGTTCACCCAACCACATCAGGAACATTGTACCTGTTACCAAGCTCACTACAGCAGTGAAATAGAATGCTGGACCTGGGTTAACCACCAGACCTGACATCATATTTGGTAAACTAGTTGCAATACCAATTGATTGGAATGTAGCTAGCACGAGCGTTGCATAACGAGTGTGTTGGCTGATCTTCTTACGACCTTGCTCACCTTCTTTCTTCAATTCCATGTAAGTTGGATGCATATGCGTCATCAACTGCATGATAATCGAAGCGGTGATGTAAGGCATAATACCTAACGCCAACACCGATGCACGCTCAAGTGCACCACCACTGAACATGTTGAACATTTCAACAATGGTGCCCTTTTGTTGCTCGAAGAACTGGGCCAATACTGCGGCGTCAATACCAGGGATCGGCACGAACGAGCCTAAACGGTAAATAATGATAGCACCTAATACAAATAGTAATCGGCGCTTCAGCTCCGCTAAGCCGCTTTGTGCACTTTGCATATCTAGACCTGGTTTAGCCATAGTACTTCCTTATTATTCTTCTATCTTGCCTCCGGCAGCTTCAATCGCTTCACGAGCACCTTTAGTCACTTTAAGACCTTTAACGGTAACCGCGCGAGAAACTTCGCCAGATTTAACTACTTTAACGAACTGAATGTTCTTTTTAACAATACCAGCTGCTTGTAGTGTGCTTAGTTCTACCACATCGCCTTCAACTTTAGCGATTTCGAACAGGTTCACTTCTGCAGATACTAGAGATTTGCGTGAAGTGAAACCGAACTTAGGTAGACGACGTTGCATAGGCATTTGACCGCCTTCAAAACCAACGCGTACTTTACCACCTGAACGTGACTTTTGACCTTTGTGACCACGACCACCAGTCTTACCAAGACCAGAACCGATACCACGACCAACACGTTTACCAGGTTTTTTTGCACCTACTGCAGGAGAAAGTGTATTCAATTGCATCGAATTAACCCTCAACCTTAACCATGTAAGACACTTGATTGATCATACCACGTACACAAGGAGTATCTTCTAACTCCACTGTGTGGTTGATACGACGTAAACCAAGACCACGTAAAGTAGCTTTATGCTTCGGTAAACGACCGATAGAGCTCTTTACTTGAGTTACTTTTACTGTATTTGCCATCGTGTCTTACCCCAGGATGTTATCAACGCTTAAACCACGCTTCGCAGCAACAGCTTCTGGTGACTTCATGTTGTCAAGAGCTTTAATTGTTGCACGAACTACGTTGATTGGGTTAGTAGAACCATATGCTTTAGAAAGTACGTTATGTACACCTACTACTTCTAGTACTGCACGCATCGCACCACCGGCGATGATACCTGTACCTTCAGCAGCTGGCTGCATGTATACTTTAGAACCAGCGTGACGACCCTTGATTGGGTGCTGTAACGTGTTTCCGTTTAATTCTACGTTTACCATGTTACGACGTGCTTTTTCCATTGCCTTTTGAATAGCAGCAGGAACTTCACGTGCTTTACCGTAACCAAAACCTACTTTACCAGCGCCATCACCAACTACAGTTAGTGCTGTGAAGCTAAAGATACGACCACCTTTAACTACTTTAGAAACGCGGTTTACTGCAACTAGCTTTTCAGCTAATTCAGGTTGCTTTACTTCTACGTTAGCCATTCTCTGCTCCTAGAATTGTAAACCGGCTTCACGCGCTGCATCAGCAAGCGCCTTAACACGGCCGTGATATTTAAAACCACTGCGATCAAAAGATAATTTAGCGATACCTTTCTCAACTGCACGTTCAGCAACTGCTTTACCAACTGCTTGCGCAGCTGCAACATTGCTTGTGCCTTCGATAGAACCACTAATCGCTTTTTCTACAGTAGAAGCAGCAGCTACCACTACACCCTCAGGATTTACAACTTGCGCGTAAATGTGACGTGGAGTGCGGTGGATAACTAGGCGAGTTGCGCCTTGTTCAATAAAGTTTCTACGAGTGCGTTTTGCACGACGTAGACGAGCTGTTTTCTTATCCATCGTTCTACCTTACTTCTTCTTGGCTTCTTTGCGACGCACGTGTTCATCAGCATAACGTACACCTTTACCTTTATACGGCTCTGGCTCACGGTATGCGCGAATGTTAGCAGCAACTTGGCCAACTAACTGCTTATCTGCGCCTTTAACCACAATTTCAGTTTGGCTAGGTGTTTCAACAGTGATACCTTCTGGAACTGGGAAGTTCACAGGGTGTGAGAAACCAAGCGTTAAGTCTAATACTTTACCCTTAGCTGCTGCACGGTAACCAACACCAACTAGCTGAAGTTTTTTCTCGTAACCTTCGCCTGCACCAACAACCATGTTGTTGATTAGTGCACGAGCAGTACCTGCTTGTGCCCAGCCGTCAGCAAAACCTTCACGAGGAAGAGTTTTGATTACGTTTTCTTCAAGCGTTACTTCAACAGCGTCGTTGATAGTGCGAGTTAACTCACCGCTTTTACCTTTAACTTTGATGTCCTGACCAGCAAGTGTAACTTCTACACCGGCAGGAACATTGATAGGTGCCTTTGCTACGCGAGACATAGTTCCCCTCCGATTAAGCTACAAAGCCGATGATTTCACCACCGATACCAGCACCACGTGCAGCACGGTCAGTCATCAAGCCTTTAGAAGTTGAAACGATAGCAATACCTAAACCGCCCATTACCTTTGGTAAGTCGTCACGTTTCTTGTAGATACGTAGACCAGGACGGCTAACGCGCTGTAGAGACTCGATTACAGCTTTGCCTTCGAAATATTTTAATTCTACAGAAAGCTCAGGTTTTACGTCACCAGCTACAGCGTAGTCTGTGATGTAACCTTCTTCTTTAAGTAGTTTTGCAACAGCAACTTTTAGCTTTGAAGAAGGCATAGATACTGAAACCTTCTTAGCCTGTTGGCCGTTACGAACACGTGTAAACATATCCGCGATTGGATCTTGCAAGCTCATTGTCTTACTCCCGTGATTCTATTACCAAGAAGCCTTTTTAAGGCCAGGAACTTCACCGCGCATAGCAGCTTCGCGTAATTTGATACGGCTTAAGCCGAACTTACGAAGGTAACCATGTGGGCGGCCCGTGATGTTACAACGATTACGTTGACGTGCAGGGCTTGAATCACGCGGAAGGCTTTGAAGCTTTAATACCGCGTCCCAACGATCATCTTCAGACGCATTTACGTCAGAGATGATTGCTTTTAGTGCTGCGCGCTTTTCAGCGTACTGAGCAACTAGTTTAGTGCGCTTTGCTTCGCGCGCTTTCATTGAATTCTTTGCCATAACCCTACCCTTATTTCTTGAATGGGAAGTTAAACGCTGTTAACAACGCACGGCCTTCCTCATCACTTTTCGCAGAAGTAGTGATTGTGATATCCATACCGCGAACGCGGTCTACTTTATCATAATCAATTTCTGGGAAGATGATTTGCTCACGTACGCCCATAGAATAGTTACCGCGACCGTCAAAAGACTTAGCGCTAACACCGCGGAAGTCACGAATACGTGGCATCGCAATAGAGACTAAACGCTCTAGGAAATCCCACATACGCTCACCGCGTAGGGTTACTTTACAACCGATCGGATAGCCTTCACGAATCTTAAAGCCAGCAACAGATTTGCGAGCTTTAGTGATAAGTGGCTTCTGACCAGAGATAGCTTCTAGGTCGCTTACCGCGTTCTCTAGAATCTTTTTGTCCGCTAGGGCTTCGCCCACACCCATGTTAAGGGTGATTTTCTCAATTCGAGGGACTTGCATGACAGAGCTGTAGTTGAACTCTTTTACTAGTTCAGCTACTACTTTGTCTTTATATACTTCATGCAGTTTCGCCATCGTATACTCCGACTATTAGATAGTTTTACCGGTAGATTTGAAGATACGTACTTTCTTACCATCTTCAATCTTGAAACCTACACGATCCGCTTTACCAGTTTCCTGGTTAAAGATCGCTACGTTTGATACGTCGATTGACGCTTCTTTCTCAACAATACCGCCTGGCTGGTTCAACTGAGGAACTGGCTTCTGGTGCTTCTTGATTAAGTTAACGCCTTCAACAAATACTCGACTAGATTCAGTTACAACTGAAAGCACTTTGCCGCGCTTACCTTTGTCTTTACCTGCAAGTACGATTACTTCGTCATCACGACGGATTTTTGCTGCCATGATCGACTCCTTATAGTACTTCTGGGGCTAGTGAAACGATCTTCATGAACTTATCGTTACGAAGTTCACGAGTCACAGGGCCAAAGATACGAGTACCAATTGGCTGTAAGCTATCGTTTAAGATTACTGCCGCATTGCTATCGAAACGGATTAAAGAGCCGTCTGGACGACGAACGCCTTTTTTAGTACGCACAACTACTGCGTTTTTAACATCACCTTTCTTCACTTTACCGCGAGGAATCGCTTCTTTAACAGAAACTTTGATGATATCGCCAATCGCTGCGTAGCGACGGTGCGAACCGCCAAGGACTTTAATACACTGCACTTTGCGAGCGCCGCTGTTATCAGCAACGTCCAGCTGAGTTTGCATTTGGATCATTTTATATGCTCCGGTGTAGTTAAAATTTGCCGTAAATTCATACAAATTCACGACCTAAACGTTTATTTGTTCACCATTAAGCGTGTCATCGACAGCTCAAGGGCGGGCAATTGTACCAGCAAACATGGATAAGTGGTAGGTTATTTTTTAATTAATTTAATGCTTAAACCAATGATAAAAAAAGCCTTGCAATAACAAGGAGTTTAAAAAACATACAGCACTATTCAGTTTTACTGTTAAACAAAATGGGGGATAAAATTTGAATATCAAGCGTTGAAGGCTTTGTTCACTAAACTCGTTTACAAAGCCTTATTAAATCATCTTTAATTAAATAAACTTTTTAGTTTGTCTTTAATTTTATCTTTGGCTTTATCTTTTGCTGCATCACCAATATCAGGTTTAACTTGCACATCGTGAAATGGCCCTTTAATACGAATTGGAATTTTAAAGCCTGTGCTTTGATCTTGTGTGCCTTGCCCTTCGATTGAATCAACAATGCCAGTCACTAAGCGATAGTTAATTTTAGTTGCCGGCAAATCAATATCACCATTACCAGAAACACGAATCAGCGGACTTTTCAGCGATAAGTCATTTTGCTTACTCACACCATCAACAAATTGAAAATTACCTGTAAGCGCTGAGAAATCGGTTTTCTCTGCATTATCAAACCCTTTTTCCAACCCTTTTGCGTCAAGGCCACCACCATTAATAAGCTGTTCAGCACTGCGCACCATCGCTGCAATGTTAGCGCCTTTAACGGCACCATCTTTAAAACCAAAACCAATTGCACCATGTAATGCATTTACAAACTCTTTTTGAGATTGGCCTTGGGTGTTAAGCGCAATAGTTAGCTCCCCTTTACCCATTAATTTGTCAAAGCCCACAGCATCACTAAGCAAAGGTTCAGCCTGAATACCTTCAAATGAGAATGACGTATTCATTTTATAGGGTGCACGTTTAGCAACCAATACAATCTGCCCGGTTCCATCACCTTCATACGCTTTAAACTTATCTAGGCCAAGTTGTGCCGTACCATTATTAAGTTTCAGTGATAACTTAGTTTCACCAAGTTTAATTTCTTTAAATTGAAAACCTGTCGCCGCAACTTTAATATCAGCATTAACAATGTTAAGCGCAGATAAGTCGATTTCACTGTCATCCCAAGCGATGGGTTGCGGCTCGCTTGGCGTTTGAGTTGTTTGCTCTTTTGATTCTTCAGGTACATCAATTGATTCAGGTAAGTAAGGGTTAACATTCAACATACCTAAATCAACATTGGCAGTAATCTTAGGCACATTTGTTAACGCTAGTTTGGCGGAGCCTTTAATTGCTAGTTCATCTAAGCTGGCATCGAGCTTAGATAAATTAAGCTCTTGTCCGACAAAACGCATTTCAGACACAATTGAAAATTTATTAAATGCATTGTCTTTCGCTATGAGCGCTTGATTTTGCCACTTAGCAAGCGCTTTAACCGAATCGCCCGTCACTTCTAATTTACCACTAAAATCAGTCATCTGTTTTGCAACTAACCCATCAAAGGTAAGGGACACCAAACGTGAATCTAATAAGGTTTTTAACGTAAAGTCTTGGCCTAACAATAGTTTTTCTGGTGTGTTAAGTGTGACATCTAATTCAAACTTCTCAGCCATATAAGTAACTGCGCCTTCTACTTTCAGCTCCTTTTTGAGCGAAGGTAATTTAATAGCTAAATCTAAATCTGTTACTTTTTGCGATGTATTATTTTGATGATCGATAAATGTAAAGCTACCGCCATAAATCGCAACTTCGCCTAATTGAATATCAAGCCCTTCAGGTAACCCTTGCGAAGCGCCTTGCTGAGAAGACCTTGAGTTTTCATCTTGCGCACCAGTAGTCTTAACCAGTTGCCAATTCACATCACCATTTGGCATCTTCTCTAATAGAATACTTGGATTATTAATAACAAACTTCTCCAGTTTGATATCACCTGTGAGCACTGAAAGGTAAGGAATATGAATGGCCAGTTGGTCCATCGATGCCATACTGGGCTGTGAACCCTGTTTAAAGTTTGAAAATGCTACATCGTTCAGCTCAAGCTTTAGCTTTGGGAAAACAGAGAGGGTTTTATCACCTTTAATTTCGAGCGTACGCCCTGTTGTTTGTTCAACAGACTGTGTAACTTGCTTAAAAATATAATCGACTGGAATAATAAATGGCAGCGCCACTATTAATGCAACAATGCCTAAAAATAAAAATCCAATAACTTTTGCGAACGTTTTCATTGTTTGTCCCTTAATTCACACCTATCGCTACTATAGCTAAGGCCCACTAAAGTTAAAACCTAGCTTGCTAAAAATAATAAGGTTTCTTCAACCAGCACACTTAACCCTTCGACCATTCTGGGTTCCCATGGCAAAGCAAAAGTAATTCTAAAATAGTTTTCAAAATCATTATTTGCTAAAAACATTTTTCCTGGTGCAATCGCAATATTACGCTTGAGTAAACGTTGAAATAGAAGCTCAGAACTTTTACCGCGAGGTAGTTTAAACCAAATACATGGTCCACCTTTTACAACAGCTACGCTCAAATGTGAATAAAGGGGTTTTAACAAAGCCTTTGTTAAACAGTACTGCTGCCACATTTGTTTACGTAACCTTGCTAAAAGTTTGCGATATTCCAATGACGTTATCATTTCACTTAACATCATTTGACTTATCATATCGGGTTTTTCAACAGTAATATGTTTGGTAAAAGAACACATATCAACGCATTGATGGCACACCATGTAACCGAGTGAAAAACTGAAACTGACCGTATCGGAGAAATCCCCAATACTAATTGCGGGTGTTTTATGATGGCTCTGCAGTAAATGGATAATCGACTTTGGACGCTGACCAGAAAAATAGAGCTCCCCTCGATCATATTCGATTAAAATCACATTGCGAGATTGCGCCCAGGTTATTAATGCTTGTTTATTATCATCACTCAGTAGCCGACCGGTTGGATCATTAAAGTTTGGATTAAAGATATAAGCCCTAAATGGCTCAGACAGAAACGCCTCATCCATCAAAGCGATTTCTTTAGTAAAATCGGCCTGCATAGGTACAGCCACCGTTTCGATGTTCAGCTGCTGCAAGTTAGCATTAATAAAAAATGAGCAAGGCGCTTCAACAGCCACCTTTTCATGCAATAGGCCGAGTGAAACCAATGCTAGATTTAGTGCATCGCTACGCCCATGCGTGATTAAAATATTTTCGCTAAATTGTAACTCTTGGCTAAATTCTAAATGCTTAGCCAGCGCATAACGTAGTTCTGGTAACCCCAACTCAAAGTTGTCTTGCTGCAACCGAAAAGGTCTTTTTGAAAACGCTTTTCGATAAAATTTATTAAGAGTCGCTTCATTATCAAGCACCGTAGAGGGGCCTGTACACGACAGCGGTAAAATAGATTCATCATTGAAAGAGTATTGCACCGACTCTGCAAGTGATAGCGCATTTAAATCACGTTTATTAATTACCTTGTCACCGAAGCCAAACAATAAATCATCATTTTGTTGTGTAACGAAATACCCCGATTTTGCTTTCGCTGTTACTAGTCCGGCTAACTCTAATTCATTTAATACCTTGGTCGAGGTACTAATTGACACATTATGTTCTTTGCTCAAAGCTCTTACGGATGGCAACTTGTCTCCGTTAACGTACTCACCCGAAACAATAAGCTGATGGTAATAATCTGTCAGTTGGCGATATTTAAAATGCGGCATCTGTACCCTAAAAAAAATCAGAAACTGTATCTGTTATGTATTTGATCTGAAAATTAAGATTTAAAGCATTACAGAAAAGGAGTCAATATGAACACATTAATTGAAACACCTCGAATGCTTATGCGGCAATTTACGCTCGAAGATGCTGAGCAAGTTTTTAAATTTAGCAGTAATGAAGATGTCACCCGTTACACTGGAGACGCTGGTTGGGTGAACACCATAAACGATGCCGAAAATATTATTCGCAATATTTGGTTAAAAGAATATAACGAGATTGGCTATGCACGCTTTGCCATAATCCTCAAAGAGAATAATCAAGTGATTGGGTTTTGTGGATTAAAATATGAACCTGAGTTAAATGCACCGGATATCGGCTACCGTATGCTGCCAGAATATTGGGGGAAAGGGTTAGGCATGGAAGCAAGTCGCGCTGCACTTGAATACGCATTTAACCAACTCGGCCTTTCTTATATTGTTGGTGAGGTAGATGTTGCTAATACCGCATCACATAAAATACTCACTAATCTTGGTCTTGTAGAGCAGAAACGCTATGAAAAGTGGGGGCATCATTTAATTCACCTAAGTATTGATAACTTTCCTGAAATCACATCCGACAAGTTCACGTTAGTTGAACAAACACAGGCACAGGCTGAAGCTGTTTTCCATCTTTTTTCTAGTTCAAAGGTGTGTGAGTTTTACGATCTTCCAACTATGAAAAGCCTAGCAGAAGCAAAAACACTTATTGAGCAAGATGAATTAATACGCAGACAAGGTAACGGGCATCGCTGGTTAATACAGTGCAACTCGCATAAACAAATTGTTGGCAGTTGTGGATACAAATATGATTTCGCAATACGCACAGCGAAAATTAGTATCGAGATCCACCCTGATTTCTGGCAACAAGGTTTCGCATCGAGTGCTATTACTACTATGACAAAATGGATGTTTACCCATATCGCCTCTTTAAATCGTATTGAAGCGGAAGTACTACCTGAAAACACTGCTTCGTCTATGTTGTTTACCAAACTTGGTTTTCATTTAGATGGTGTAATGCGTGAAAAAGGCGTTTGGAAAAATAAAACCCATGACCTTCAAGTTTTTAGTCAACTCAGGCGCGAAATTTAAGAAGTCAATATTGCATCAAAATTAGATCTCAGTATGATCCACAGCCCGCTTAGCGTAACGCTTTGCAGGACATTGTTAATATTATATTGGGGTCACTTACTAATTATGAAAAAATTGCTTACGTCGCCATCGAAAATGCCACTTTCTGAAGTGGAAGCAAACATCTACCAAAATATTTTAAAACTCATTCCAGATGTTAGCCTTAACCTAATGGCCGTAAAAGTAAGTAACCATCCAGAAGACTTTGCCGGCTGGTGTTATGAGTTAATTGATATTGTAAGCAAACGCGTAAATTTTGACCTACTTGAACCAAACCAACTACCTATTTTAAAGAAAATTCAGCAACAGCTAGAGGCGGGTATTGGCATTAGCCAAATTAAAACGCTACGTATTGCGCCTTGGCCAGTTGTATTTGATTCAATTCAGCAAAATAAAGAGCGCATTGTGCTAGATGAGCAAATTGCACTGCTTAAACATATTGAGAGTATTCGTGAAACCTCTCTGGTTGATATGATTGAAGAAGACAAGCTAGCGTTTGCCGGAAAGCATACGGCAAAACATGATCCGAACATCTATCAATTTGATGTTGAATGGTTTGCGTCAACCAAAACAGCCAAAGCGCTACATAATGTGATTGCCACCAGCTGTACTGACTTAAATGATGCGCTTAGTCATATTCCGTTAGAAGGTGAAATCACCTTTGAAAACTACATGGACTTTGTTCACGGTTACATTACAGCATTTGCAGCAGTTGATAATGAAAAAGCCACACTTGCGCCGGCAACACGCTTACTAGCCATGCGCCGCCCTGATTTTTTCACCCCAGTAACAGCAGCAAGCCTTGATATCTTATGCCAAGCGTTTGGCCTTGTAAGATTAAACAACCAAGACTTTGGCCGCTACTGGCATGACATAGTTATGGCAATTCACAAACAACCTTGGTTTATTGCAACAACACCTGAAGCCGAAGAAGAACAAGCTCTTTGGCAGTACAAAGCATTAGTACCATGTTGGTTTGCTTATTACAGTGACGATGCAAAAGAAAATTCTAACTACTACAAAGCACTTCATAAACCGAAACGCGCAAGCTCAGAAAAATCGAGTGGCCGTAAACGCGGGAAAGAATCAGCTGAAGCATTGGTTGATCGTGCGTTGGCAGCAGAAGATATGCCACAACATATTAAGAATATGCGCGATTCTATTGTAAAAGAAGTTGCTGCTGGTCGTAGCGTTGATGAAACCATCACTTTGATGCGTACTATTTTCGGCTAATTACAAAACAAGGTGCGCAGTTTTTGTGCACCTTGTAATTTTCACGCACCGAGTTAGTGCATTATTTTCAAATACTCATCTTGCCAAATTCATAATTCCCTACTAGTACTTTGATATTCTTGAACTTTTCAGTTTAGGCATAAACTTTGTTAATGGATAGTTAACTCAGCGCTACAATTTTAGGAATTATTATGAAAAAACAATTACTCACAACTCTCACTGCTACGAGTATCGCCTTTTTCTCAGCAGCAAGTTATGCAGAAGTAACCGCTAATGCTGCAGCTTCATCAAACTACTTATGGCGTGGTGTAACGCAAACTAGCGACAACGCTCAAGTGTCTGGTGGTATAGATTACAGCCATGAATCAGGGTTTTATGCGGGCACATGGGCATCAAATGTGGACTTTGGTGGTGATAAGCCAGGTTATGAACTTGATTTATACGCAGGCTTTGCTGGTGAAATGGGTGAGTTTGGTTACGACGTGGGTTATGTGTATTACGCATACCCTGATGCGGTTGACTCAATTGACTTTGGTGAACTTTATGGTGCGTTAAGCTGGAACTGGCTCGAAGGTAAAGTAAGTTATCTTAGCAATGCGCAGTCAGGTGCAACTTCAGAAGAAGATATGATTTACCTAGAGCTAAACGCAACTTTTGAAGTATTAAATGAAACCGAGCTTACATTCCACATTGGTAATTCGATGGGTGATACCGTTGCAGAGTGGTATGGCGAAGACGACAGCTATATTGACTACGGTGTGAGCATTGCAAAAGGCGGCTTCACTTTCGGTGTTGCGCAAACAGATTTAGATGCAGATGACGACTTAAAAGTTTATGTGGGCTTTGCCATGGACTTTGAACTCTAGCAATCAGTATTAATGCTTTAAACTAAAATTACTCCAACTTGCTACAACTAAGGGTGCCTTTCGGCACCTTTATTTCGTTTAGTAAATATCCAAGGCTAATTGTTATGGCACACTGTGACCTGTTGATGCTTGCCAAACGCTATACCATTGCTCACGACTCAAACGCACTTTACTTGCCGCAACTGCTGATTGAATACGCGCTAACTTTCCGGTACCTAAGATTACGCTCGGTTGACATGGTAACGTTAACAACCACGCATAAGCAGCTTGATCGACACTGTCTAACCCGGTTTCTTCGGCAACACTGTGTAATGCAGTTCTCACTCGTTGTGCTTGCTCTGTCTCAGCGAATAATCCGCCACCAGCAAGAGGCGACCAGAGCATAGGTGATATTTGATGCTGTTGGCATAAGTTAAGCGTACCATCATCGAGTGCCCCCATATGTAACGGCGACATTTCAATTTGATTGGTTACTAACTTAAAGTCTAAACGCGACTGCAATAACTCAAACTGTGAAATCGTAAAATTAGATACACCAAAGTTAAGCACTTTACCTTGCGCTTTTAGCTCACAAAAGGCGTCTGCAACTTCATCCGCATGCATTAAATAATCAGGACGGTGGATCAATAACACATCAAGGCGATCAGTTTTGAAATTACGCAATGATTGTTCTGCTGAAGCAATGATGTTAGCTTTACTTGAGTCATAATGTGCAGTTTTACCTGCAAAGCCATTTTCAGGCCAGGCCGGTTTAATACCACACTTAGTAATGATCTTAAGTTGATCTCTTAAATGAGGCGTTAATGCCTCACCAAAGAGTTTCTCACACTGGTATTGACCATAGATATCAGCATGGTCAACTGTATCTATGCCAAGCGCTAGCAGTTGCTCAATGAATTGTGTTAGAGAAGACCCGCGTTGCTGCCACTCATCTAAACGCCAAAAGCCAGCCACAAACGACGATAAATTAAATTCTTGCATATGATTCTCCTGAGTTTAGATACGCTTATTGTAAAGTGTGGCCAAACTCAGCGCATTGCTTCGCATACGTTTTCAGAAAAAAATAATGTTTTTGAATGAAATAAAAACCACTTTCTATGCAATTGTGCAATTAGCTAACGTTTCGCCATTAAGAGATACACTCAAGGTGTCCTGAATATTAAGCTTACCTACCCCTTCAGGTGTGCCCGTTAAAACAATGTCGCCCGGCTGTAATGAGAAATATCTGACAATTTCAGAAAGTAGTTGTTCTATTTTGAATATCATCAGGTTGGTGTCACCAGATTGGCGAAGCTCATTATTAATCGAAAGTGAAAATTCACTGTGCGTTAAATCACTCTCTGCTAGCGGTACAAAGCGCGACACTAAACAGCTTTTGTCGTAGGCTTTTGCGCGCTCCCACGGGTGCCCTTTCGCTTTCAGTTTTGCTTGCTCATCACGTAACGTAAGATCAAGCCCTACACCTAAACCAGCGATACAAGACTTATAATCAGCAATATTGCCCTTATTGAGTGGTTTACCAATTAACAACATTAGCTCCGCTTCATAATGGTGCTCACCTAACCTATGGTCTAACGCCACTTCCCCTTCTGCATTTACAATACTACTCGCTGGTTTTAAAAAGAGTAACGGCTCTGTAGGTACTTCATTACCGAGTTCTGCTGCATGGGCAACATAATTGCGCCCCACACACACAGCTTTGCCAATAGGAAGCTCAATAGCCTCACCGTTATTCCATAAATACGTCATTTAAAAATACCTTTTTATAGTGCTTGCGCCTGTGCCTTAAGTTCAGCCAAATAGCTTGCTTGTCGCTTTTTATGCCAAGTGAGCATATTAGCGGCAAGACTCACCGCCTTTTCTTGCAACTCAATGGCTTTTGCCAATTTATTACTTTGCACATAAGCCTTGGCTAAGTGGTGATAAGCGTATGCATCTTGCGGATAAAGCGCTAATGCTTGGTTAAATACCTTTATCGCTTGCTCTGGCGACGTTTCCAACAAGTGAAATCCCAGTGCATTAATTGACGATTTAGGTGATACTTCAAAACCAAACTTTTCAGTTGATAGACGCTTATAATGACCAACAATAGCTTCCACACCTTGCTTAGCTATTTGGGATTCAGGCGCCAAACCGTTATGAATCTCATCAAAGATCTGCTCTATGCCATACGCAGTAGATAACACCGGCAACGACATAAAATAATGCGCTTTATAATTTTGATATTGCCATTGTAATGATGCAGGTGCGTTTGCACTAATTTCTTCTTTTAATTGTGAATATCTATGCTGTTGATGATCTTCTTTTATGGTTTCGCCATGAGTAAACAGTAAATAACGCGGTTTATTATTTAGCTTGGCTAATTTCTTACCATAGTCCTTTAAAATATTGACACGCTTAGGCGTGAGCTCAGGGCTAATTACAATATGTGCATTAAACAAGTTCGGTTTATTCACTAAGCTTGAAAGCACCACCGAACCATTCACCCGAAAGCCACTAAAAATGCGAAAGCCGTTAGTACGGTATTGTTTATCAATTTCTGGCACTAATTGGGCTTCAAAAAAATCGAGTAAAGGCGTTGTTTTGCCTGTAGCATCAAATAACCGCCCTACCGGATTACCGTATGCAGGCGTCACAATAATGGTTTCTAACCAAGGCCATTCACCATTATGACTCATCCAATCATGCATACCCGGTAAGTAATTTTTGGCATTAGGGTGAAAGTCAAACATCAGCACATAGCGTTTGTTTTGTTTTTGCGAATAGCTTTTTGGCAACTGCACATTAAATTCCAATGGTTGCTCAAACCGCTGGTCTGCAATTGTCAGTACTACTTGTTCAGCTTTAAGAGATGTACTCAGAAATGAAAAGCCAAGCATTAGATAACATATTAAAAAGCGCATAATTTCCCTTTATGTTCAAAGTAGAAGTTAATCCAAACTACGGGATAACGTTATTCAAGTAAACTAAAAAGCCTTATCAGCAAAACTGATAAGGCTTGGTAAGTACATATGAATTATAAGTATTAAAGCTTCTTAATATTATCCCCGCTGTCGCGGTCGATTAGCTTCACAAATGGGTCAACACCGGCGAACTTAGGTAACTCTTTTACTTTCAGTTCAATAATGTTTTCACCCGATTTAATATTGTGCTTTTGTAAGTAAAGTACGGTGTTATCTGCTGATAAATCTTCAGGATCAGCGCTGAATAAGCCAATATCGACTTTATCGCTAAACTGTACTTCGGTTTCTTTACCTTTGCTGTCAGCGCGGTTTAGCTTAGCATCAATGGTGAGTGTTACTGTGTAGAATCCATTTTCATCTTGCTGTTCAGCAACTGCAACTTCCGTTGTTTTTAAATCGTATAAGCTAATATGCTCAAACAAGTTACTTACAAACTGCTTTTCGCTGTCATTTGCATCTTGTGAAATGTATGCCATTAAATCAAGCGTTGTTGGGTAAGGCGTGCTCTGATACTTAAATTCCGCTAAGAAATCTTTCAAAGCTTTGTTTAAACGCTCTTCGCCTAGACGGTCTTTTAACGACATCATTACCACAGAGCCTTTACGATAGTGAATGTACTGCTGGTTTTCACTGCGCATAAATGGCATTTCTTCCAGTGCTTCGGTAGTACGGCCACGTAAGTAGCGGTCTAGCTCGTATTTTAAGAACTTACGGATTTTCTCAGGACCATATTTCTTTTCCATTACCATTAACGCGCTGTATTGCGATAAGGCTTCAGAGATAATTGCGCTACCTTGTACATTTGCCGCGCCTACTTGGTGCCCCCACCATTGGTGAGCCACTTCGTGTGCTGTTACATAGTAAACAGGGTCAATGTTTTCAGGATCACGTAAGTCAGTAATAAAACCAATTTCTTCTGAATACGGCACTGTATTGGCAAAGCTCTGTGCAAATGAGCGGTAACCAGGAAACTCAATAATGCGCATTTGTTTATGCTGGTAAGGGCCAAACGCTTCGGTGAAGTAGTCAATCGAGTCTTTCACTGATTCAATCATACGATCCACATTCATATCATGCGTTTTATGATAGTAAATCTCGATATCAATCCCGTTATAGTTTTCCTTTTTCGCCTCTAAACGCGCAGACATAATTGAGTAGAAGTTCACCATAGGCGCATCCATTTGGTAATGGAAAATACGGCGGCCATTCTCTACTCGTTCTTCAGTTAAATAACCCGGTGCAATTGCAAACTGATCTTCCGACGTTGAAATGGTCGCCTCGAAGTCGATAAAGCCTGTACCTTTACCAAAGAAGCTTTCATTGTAGTAACGGTCGTCTTCTAATTTATTGGCACGCTCTAATGGCTCTAAACCATGTTTGCGACGTTTATGGCGGTCAACGATTTGGTAGCCTTCGTAGTAACCGAAGTGAGGTAATAAATCACCGTTGTTAATAAAGGTACCATTATTCAATAACGTAAAGTCCTCATTGCCTGCTCTAAAGCCTTTATGTTCACGCACTACACTTAACTTACCGCTGCGCGTTTCACCTGGCTGAAGAGGCTTATCAAAAGTAAACCATGCAAGGCTGTAGGTTTTATCTAATTCACCTAACGCGCCACCAGCTAACTCTACTGAGTACTGTTCGGTATAACGCGGTTTATGCACCATAAACTTCTCAATCGCCGTATCGCCCACATTGGTAAATTCAATATTGGCGGTTGCTTCGATTTTACGTGCTTCAGGGAAAATATCCGCGTTGATATTTACCTTAGTAATTACCGGAATATTATCTTCTTTGTGCTGAACATACGCTTTTTCATAGCCTGCTTGCTCAAGTTCATAATCATCCTGCTCTTGATAAACATGTAATACTCGAGTGTTTTGGTAAATGTAACTACCACTGGCAATAAAGATAATTAAACCAGCTGCAACGGTCGCTTTACCATAAGCACCTAAATAATAAGGTACTAACTTGATACGTGCTTTAAGTGGTTGCTCAGGGCCGCGATGCCAAAGCGCATAGCTCAATGCACCTAAGACTAAACTTGCACCTAACCAATACAACATAAACCAATTATGCGCTGTTAAGAAGTGACCATATTGGTTAATGTCTGAATAAGGCACGCTTGGCGCATCGGCAAATTGCCACATTGGATGACTAAAGCCAAAGTTAGAAAGCACTAATGTTCCAATGATGTACACCATAAACAAAAGCATACCGACATATTTGTTAGGGCTAATTACTTGAAGGAAGAATGCCATAACCACTGTCATCATCAATGGAACCAGGTTGATATAACCTAAACGGAATGCATACTGTGATAATTCAAAGTTGGTGTAGCCTTTAAGTGCTTGGTTAGCGACTGTAACAAACGTACCAAAGCTATATAGCAGTACGAAAACAAGTGCTATTGCAATGAATTTAGATAACCAAAAGGTAATGTTGTTTACAGGCATACTATCAATGATATCGCCCATACCTGAGTTGCGTTCACGCCAAACAACTTCTGCACTGTAGTAAGCTAATATCACCAGCATCAATAAACCGGTAGAGCCAGCCACTAATTGCACCATAGTTTGAGTTAATGGCCAATTAGGCGTGCCAAACATGCCTTGTGGGTCAAATAGAGGCGCCATTAACATAAAGCAGGTAATTAGACCTAAAATCAAAAATGGCGCGCTAAAAATCACTTGTTTCACTTCAAAAAGCGTACGTGTTTTGAGATGAGCAAGGGTATTGATTCGCGGGCTATTTTTAATGTTAATACGGTTTGCAAGTGCTGATGTGAAACTATCATTTACAGCTGATTTTTCAGCTTTTTTTGCTTTTACTTTAGTCAGAGTTAAACCACGTTTAAAGCCGCCAAACAACGCCAAAATAGCAATCGCTGCCACCAGCCAAATTACGCGGTTTTGCATTAGTACACCGCTTAACTCAATTGCAGAATTATTCTTCTCATGCATTGTCCAGTAACGGGTTACTTCAGCAAAAGCACTGTAACCAAATGGGTCAATTAATGCGGCTAATTCTCGATATGCAGGCTCACCGGCAAATTGCACTGCCACGTTATAACCAATAAAGAGCGCTACAGCACTTAAATACACACCCATCATTGAGCGGAAGCGAATAGCAATCGCGTAAAATATACAGGCGAGTACTAATAAAGTAGGTACCGATAAGTAGAAAAAAGCAGTGAAGTAATGACTAAATACCGTTGGCCCTAGTCGCTCAACATCAACCCATCCTGCAGCTGCACCCAGTGTAGTACCCAAAAAAATACCCAGCGGCACAAACGCAAATACAGTTAATACCACGGCAAATGAGCCAAAAAAGCGCCCTAGCTGATAGCTAACAGGGTTTATTGGCTTGGAATATAAAATCTCCGCCATTTTAGAGCTTTCATTACGGGTTGCCGTGCTTGCAACAAAGTTCACCACCAAAAAGATGGCAAAAAAGCCCAATATTAGTAGTGTTTGTGCGATAGAGAATGGGCCGTTATAAACCACATTACCGCCACCGCCAATTTGCACATTTTCAGATACAGTCGCAAAAAACGTCAGTAGAAAGAAAATACTGCTCGTAACAATAAACGAAGGTTGTCGAGTAAAGTAGCGCCACTCGAAGGCGAGCATTTTTAAAAACATATCGCCTCCTTACGCTGCATTTCGGTGTTGCAGTAGCGTTGAGAAATAAACATCTTCTAAGTTAGCCGGTGCTGCATCAAAACCTTCAGGTTGGTTTTCAGCCATTACATGCACAATGGTTTTACCAGCAAATAAGCGCTTTGAAATAAGTGGCATAGACGATTCAATTTCCTGTGCTTCATCAAGCGATACCGATTTTTTCCAAATCTGACCATTTAGCTGATCGGTAAGCGCTATTGGGTTACCCTCTAGTAAAATTTGACCCGATGCTAACACTGCCATATTTGGGCAAAGTTCAGATACATCTTCTACGATGTGCGTTGATAAAATGATGGCTTTTTCTTCACCTAGGCTTACTAATAAGTTGTGAAAACGGTTTCGCTCTTCAGGGTCAAGGCCCGCTGTTGGCTCGTCCACAATAATTAAATCAGGATCACCTAGCAGTGCTTGTGCAATACCAAAACGCTGACGCATACCACCAGAAAAACCGCTTACCGCTTTTTTACGATGCTGGAATAAATTAGTGTGCGCCAATAAACCTTCAACAGCTTCCTTACGTTCACCTTTACTTTCTAAGCCTTTTAAAATCGCCATATGATCAAGTAATTCATACGCACTAATACGTGGATACACACCAAAATCTTGTGGTAGATAACCTAGGCGTTTACGTAAACTTTGCGGATCATTGAATACATCAATACCATCAAAGGTAATTTGACCAGCATCTGCCGTTTGAAGTGTTGCGATAGTGCGCATCAATGATGATTTACCTGCACCATTTGGCCCTAATAAACCAAACATGCCTTTTGGCACTTCGAGATTTACATTATTCAGTGCTTTTACACCGTTGTCGTACGTTTTTGATAACCCTGTTATTGATAACATTTGCGTTCTCTTTTTTGTAATTGCCAATATTTCATCAGCCAGTCTAAGTAAAGTGAACGCAATATAACCACGTAAAAATGATTAAAGGTTAAATTCGGTGATTAACGGATTATTAACAAAAAAGCTGTTATTCAAACTAATCAGCGGCGGTACAGTTAATAACGGTCGTATTGTGTTGAAGGAATGAGCTTAAACAACTTACAGCTACAGTAAAGCCCATAGCGATAATGATTAACAAAAAAGCCGCCAATCTAATGATCAGCGGCTTTGCACATAATAGTGGGCGTATTATGTATAAGGGATAAACTATGCTACTTGCTGCGTACCATCAGCATGGCGAATTAAATAATCAAATGCGCCTAAACTTGCTGTTGCACCACTGCCCATTGCAATAATAATTTGTTTAAATGGTGTGGTTGTCGCATCACCAGCAGCATATACACCTGGCATTGATGTAGCGCCTTTGTCATCAATAACAATCTCGCCAAAAGGAGTTAATTCGATACTGCCTTTTAAAAACTCTGTATTTGGAATTAAGCCTATTTGCACAAAAATACCGGCAAGGGAAAGGCTATGTTCGTCGCCAGAGGCACGATCCGTATAATTTAGGCCAGTTACTCGTGTACCGTCACCGATAACTTCAGTGGTTTGTGCACTTTTAATAATTTCAATATTACCTAGGCTGTTGGCCTTTTTGATCAGCACTTCATCGGCACGTAACGTATCAGCAAACTCCAATACGGTAACATGCTCAACAATATTAGCTAAATCGATCGCGGCCTCGATGCCTGAGTTACCACCACCAATCACTGCCACTTTTTTGCCTTTAAATAACGGACCATCACAGTGCGGGCAGTAAGCAACACCTTTACCACGATATTCTTGTTCGCCCGGTACATTCATTTCACGCCAGCGTGCTCCTGTTGCCAAAATCACACTTTTACTGGACAGTGTTGCACCGCTTTCCAGTGCGACTTCTACGTTGCCAGACTTACCTAAGGTAACCGCTTTTTGTTGGGTAATAATATCAACATCATAGTCTTTAACATGTTCTTCAAGCTGTGCCACCAGCTTAGGCCCTTCTGTTTTTTGCACCGAAATAAAGTTTTCAATGCCAACAGTATCTGCCACTTGGCCACCAAAGCGCTCAGCTACAATACCTGTTTTTAAGCCCTTACGCGCCGCATAAATTGCCGCGGAGGCACCTGCTGGCCCACCACCGACTACAAGTACATCAAATTTATCTTTTTGTGACAGCAGCTCGGCTGTTTTTTCTGCTGCGCCATCATCAAGTTTATTGATAATGTCACTGAGTGAAAGTGCACCTTGGCTAAATAGCTCACCATTTAAATACACGCTTGGTACGGCCAAAATGTTGCGCTCTGACACTTCACCTTGGAACAGTGCACCATCGATCATTGTAACCGTAACATTCGAATTTAAAGCCGCAATTGTATTAAGCGCTTGTACTACTCCTGGGCATGTTTGGCAACTCAGTGAAATATACACTTCGAAATTAAGTGTACTTTGCAAACCCTTAATTTGTTCCACCTCCAGCTCACTTGCTTTGGTAGCAACGCCCCCTGTATGCAACAGTGCCAAAATTAAGCTTGTAAATTCGTGGCCCATTGGCACACCCGCAAAATTAATTTCGGTGCCTCTTTTCGGTGAACGAATTGAAAGCATTGGTTTGCGTGCAATTGAATCGTCTTCACGAATTAAAAAATGCTCACTTAGCGCTAAAAGATCATGTGCTAAGGCTTTTACTTCCTGTGATTTATCACTGTCATCTAAGGCAATGACCAGCTCTACAGGGTCGACAATACTGCTAAAATGGCTCTGTAATTGTGTTTTGATATTGTTATCTAAAATACTGTTCATGATGATCATTCCTTAAATGACATTAATCGGTAAACCAAATTGCTGCCTGCTCTAACAGGCAGCAAGGTAAGAGGTGTTAGATTTTGCCAACTAGGTCTAATGAAGGAGCAAGTGTTTCATCACCTGGCTGCCATTTAGCAGGACAAACTTCACCGTCATGTGATGCAACATACTGTGCTGCTTGGATTTTACGAACAAGTTCACCTGCATCACGGCCAATACCTAAATCGTGAGTTTCGATAACTTTAATCTCACCTTCAGGGTTGATTACAAATGTGCCGCGTAGTGCTAAGCCGTCTTCTTCAATCATTACACCGAAGTTGCGCGTAATACGGCCAGTTGGGTCGCCAATCATTGGGAACTGGATTTTCTTAATTGTGTCTGACGTATCGTGCCACGCTTTGTGTGTAAAGTGTGTGTCAGTTGATACTGAGTACACTTCAACACCCATTTCTTGTAACTTGCTGTAGTGATCCGCTAAGTCGCCAAGTTCGGTTGGGCAAACAAAAGTAAAGTCGGCTGGGTAGAAGAATACAACCGCCCATTTACCTAAAACGTCTTTTTCCGAAACTTCAACAAACTCACCATTGTGGTATGCCATTGCGTTGAAAGGTTGGATAGTTGTATTGATTAACGATGTGCTCATAATATTTCTCTCTATAATGTAATTAGTCATCGGAAAAATTAATTAATTTTTTCCGATTGGCTTGATATATAGATTAAGAAATTCAGTTAAAAAGATAAAACAGATTAATTTGATTACTATAATCGGTTTTTAAGAACATCATAAAGTGATCGGTTTTAGTCTGCTAATTAATGACTTTCACTAGCAGCATCATCACACTTGATTTTTTGCTCACCATAAAAGTAGATATTGTTTACTAAGGTATAAGAACCCGAAAGTAATCCTGATAATGGAATCAGTATAGGAGAGAGTACAACGCCAGAAACGCTATAAAAGGTATTTGTTGCTTTCGCAACATCGACTATTTTTAAAACTTTCTTATCACTGGAAAGTTCGCAACGCACATTTGCAATACGGGTTGCTTCTTGGTCTTTCACAGGGAAAACGACGCACCCTGAGAGTGAAAGTATAAGGATAAAAGTAACATTACGCATCGCCGAGTTCCTTGGTAAATTGCATAAGTTACTGTAACTCAACTTTCACAGAGAAAATGTAAAATACTGTGTGAAGTTAAACTGATAAGGCTGTTGTACAGCGCTTTTTATAAATGGCTTTATTCAAGTTCATTATTAATGTTATTTAAGTAAGTTTCAGCCATATTCGCCTGATGGTTCAACTGACTTTTTCCCACATAAAACTGACGAGCAGTATCATTGTTTTTAATTAAATATGCTTCCCCCATTGAAATACTATCATCCATCAAGTTTGAAACCGCTCTATAAGCTGCTATTGCCTTAGCTGTTTCTTTAATGTTTTGATCGTCAGAGGGTAATGTTCCAACGTCTGCTTGCGCGTTTTCTTTTTCATATAGAGCTTGTGCATTAGTAGATATGCTTACATTAACACTATTAGCTGTTACTGAATTATCTTCCTGCGGATGAGTAGCTGTATTACTTTGATGATTCAATTGGTATGAAGTATTGAATGGATTAGAGTTCATCGAAACTTGCATAGTACTTTCTCTCCTAGATCTTGATGATACTATCGTAGCGCCGAAAGTATTAACCTTTGCTTAACTAGACCATTTTTTGTTCAACACTTTAATCTAGCTTGATTAGATGAGGCATCTCGGGATATAACACAAATAAAAAGGGTAAAATAATGCAAGATCATCAATCAGTACCACTGTCTGACTTTATCGAATACTCTCAGGAAGAGATGTTACATCGGGCACAAACGTTTTTAGATACCAGTAAACGAAGGCACTCTATTCGCTCGTTCTCAAATAAACCTGTACCAAAAGAGATAATTGAAACCTGCATTAAGGCTGCGGCAACTGCACCAAGCGGTGCAAATCATCAACCTTGGCATTTTGTCGCAATCAATAGCATGGATGTTAAAAAGAAAATCAGAGAAGCAGCCGAAGATTTAGAACGTTCGTTCTATCAAGGTCGTGCAGGTGAAGAGTGGCTCGATGCACTGAAACCACTTGGTACAGATGATCAAAAACCCTACCTAGAGCATGCCCCTTGGTTAATTGCAATTTTTAGCCAAAAGAAAGGCGGTATCCACGCTGAAGACAAGAACACCAATTACTATGTGCATGAAAGTGTGGGTATTGCCACTGGGTTTTTAATTCAAGCACTTCATCATAGCGGCCTAGTTACACTCACACATACACCCAAACCAATGAGTTTTTTAACTGACATTTGTGGTAGAAACAAAGATAATGAGCGCCCTTATATGCTCATTATCGCAGGTTACCCAGCAAATGATGCAACAGTGCCTGAACACGCCTTAGTTAAAAAAGACATCACCGAAGTTTCGAGCTTTCTATAATGAAAATAAAACCAGGAAAATTCCAACATTTTAAAGGCAATTTTTACCAAGTAATTGATACTGTGACCCACAGTGAGACGCAAGAGACATTGGTGCTCTATAAACCACTCTATGGTGAGCAAGCGCTTTGGGTAAGACCCATTGAGATGTTTTTAGAAGAGATCGAGCGCGACGGTAAAGTATTTAAACGCTTTTCCTTGGTAGAATAAAAGCTATAAAGGCATGAAATCAAAATAAAAAACGCTGCAATTGCAGCGTTTTTTATTTCAAATTTTAGTTGGTAAATAAATCAAAAATATTACCTAAGGTACTTGTTTTACCGCGATAAAACTCAGTGTAAGTACAGTTCTTACAGACTACTGCGGTGAACTTCCTATTTTGCATATCAAAGATTTTTGACCAGCCACTGCCTGTTGTGGCTATTTCATCAGTATCGTAGCTTTGGCACTGACACTTAGGGCATGTCCATTTAGCCATAATCTCTCCTAATTATTATTTCTTTTTAGCATCCATTGACCACAGAATACTTTGGTCTGCTCCCATTACAGTCGTTGGCATTTGACCATTCCATTGCTGTGCACGTACATAATCAACTAACGTCGCATTTGCTTTAATCGCTTCCGCCTTCTTTTGAATTGCTTCAGCTTCTGCCAAACCTTTGAGCTTTATTGCCTCCGCCTGTGCTTCAGCTTCAACCCGAATTGAATATGCTTGACCATCCGCTTTTGCTTTAGCCGCATCACGTTGTGCCATCGCAGTATTCACTTCACGTTGCGCTTCCAACTTTTGACGTTCTAGACGGTGCATTTCGGCTGCCGCTAAGTTTTTCTCAGTCTGTTTCGTTTCAATTGATTGAATATACTTTTGAGGTAATACTAAATTCTCTAATTGTGCAGAGTCTAGTTTTACTGGATATTCTTTCATTTCTTCAACTAACAGCTCTTCAATTTGAGCAATTACTTGCGAACGGTTTTGAATTAACTCTTCTGCTTTATATCGAGCTAATGCATCTTTTGCTGCAGAACGTAATTTAGGGTCAAGAATACGACTTTCAAACTGCGTTAAACCACCATAGCTTTTGAATAAATCAAACGCTTGCTCACGCATTACAGTCCAGTTGATAGACACTTCAGCAGTTACTGGCATTTGTTCATGAGTTGAGGCATTTAGTTTTTCAACATTTTTTCGAGTACGGATTTCCAACACCTCAACATCATCAACGAAAGGTATTTTTGTGTGAAGACCTGGGTTCACTTGTTCTTTTGCTTCACCAAAACGCTTAATAATACCCACATGACCTTCATCAACCGTGTACATTGCAGAATAGATAAGAGATAAACCAAAAAGACCTGCAATAGCCCCGACAATCGGTCCTTTTTTCTTTGGTACCGACATAGTTAAGTCTTGTAAATCATTCTTTTCGTTCAACATACTTGTTACTCCCTTAGTTTAAGTGACACAAACAGTAACAAATTAATTGAGAAAAAGAAGAATAAAGTGATTTAGGGACTAACTCCGTGCTTAACGGAGTTAGAAGCATTTAAGCGGGAAGAAGGCTTTTTTTAATGATGATGCTTGCTTTTATCAGCATTCTTTAAGCTTAAATAAAATAGCTTTGTTACTCGTTCTTCTGGTAACCAGTTAGAATAAGTGAGCGCTAAACTAGCAAGGGGCTTTGATGCAAGTACATCTTCTAAACTCTTGTTATCTACCATAGCGTTGATCATTAACTCTCTCGCCTGCTTGAGTAGCGATAAGTAACTTTCTAAACCAGCTTTATTGGTGACCGGACCATGCCCTGGAATAACTTTTGTTGCACCATCTACTTTACTAAGCACATCAGATACGGCCTTGATAACACCATCTAAAGAACCACCACTATCAACATCAACAAACGGCAGGCTATTTAAATTAAAGAAAATATCACCAAGGTGTACTGCATTGGCTTTTTCATAAAATATGACCGCATCACCGTCAGTATGTGCATTATGATAATGCCATAGCTGGGCATGTTCATTGTTAAAATGCAGTGTCATATCTTTGCTAAAGCTAATCACAGGAAGGTATTTAGAGCCTTCTCCATGCTTTTCCTTTAAACGGCTGTACACATTGTGATGGGCGATTACATGACTGCCCGCATTAGCAAAGTTTTCATTACCACCGGTATGATCACCATGATGATGGGTATTAATTACAAATTCCGGTACACCACTCTTTAGTTTACTGATTTGCGCTTTTATTCCATCACTCAATTTCGCGAACTGGTCGTCAACAATATAGATCCCGTCATCACCTGTACTAATTGCTATATTGCCACCTTGTCCATACAGCACGTGTAAGTTATCTGATAGTTTTTCAAGCTTAAAACTAACGTCAGCAATGACTGAGCTGGTTGAAATCATCCCTATTGAGAGCAGTAATGATCTGGTTAACTTTTTCATAGCGTTCCTTATTTGTTTTCGTTCTTTTACGAGTTCTAACAATTTATGGATTAAAAAAACAGCAAAATATTACTTGACGAAAATGATTACAACTGTAATCCTTAAACAAGTTTAAATTACAGGTGTAATCAAATGGATATCAGTAATTCTGAATTTGAGGTACTTCAAGCATTATGGCGCGTTTACCCTTGTGACGCGCAAACTGTGGTAGAAGAACTCAACAAAGAAAAGAACTGGCATGAAAAAACAGTCAAAACATTACTAGGACGAATGGTAAAAAAAGGAGCGATTAACTTTGAGAAAAGCGGTCGTAGCTATATTTATTCTCCAGTACTTGAAGTAGACGCCTATCGCGCACAAGAAAGCGAAAGCTTAATTGAGCGATTATTTAACGGGCGTATTGCCCCTTTGGTAACAGGATTTGCTAAAAATAAAAATCTTAGCAAGCAAGACATCGATGAGTTAAAAAACCTAATCGACAACTGGGAACAAAAAAATGACTAACTGGTTATTAGAGCAACTATGGCCAATTAGTTTAGCCATAACTTGCACTTTGCTATGCAGTAAACTGTTAAAAGACCATTTAAGTGCCCGATTTCAATACGCACTTTGGTTAATCGTCCCAATGGTTTTACTGTTAAACAATTTACCCGTTTCAAGTGCTATATCATTTGAAACCGAGTTGCATCGATACGTTGTGTCAGTCACCACCCAGTCAAAATCTCTGGATGTCTATGGCTTACTCAGCATGGTGTGGTTAACTGGTTTTTGCTTAATGAGCTTTTTAGTGGTGTATGAACACCTATCCATAAGTAGAAAATTCAATGCTAGCAAACAATTCAGTCATAAGGTTAATAACCGTTTACCTGTCTATCTGAGCAATGCAGTAAATAGCCCGGTATTGTTTGGTTTAACAAATCAACGGTTATTTATTCCGCTTGATTTTCATCAAAGTTACGACAGCGAGCAAGCACAACTTATTTTCCAGCACGAGTGGGTTCACTTCGCACGCAAAGATAACTGGTTTAATGCCCTCGCAATTACCTTATTACTTACTTTTTGGTTCAACCCTCTGTGTTGGATTGGTTACAGCCAATACAGAAAACAACAAGAAGTCGCATGCGATGCTGCAGTATTAGCCCATGCCAATAGAACACAACGTATTGCCTATTGTCGCGCATTACTAGCTTGTGTTTCAGATAATAAAAACACACTTTCTAGCTACAGTTATTACACGGAGAAAAGCACTATGAAACAACGTTTAAATACAATTCAAAAAATGCCTAAAGGCAATATTTTGGTAAATCTTCTGTTATGTCTTGTTCTTTTTGCAGGTCTATCAAGCATTGCATTTGCTAAGTATGGTGAAGGCCATCAAAAACATAACAAAGCTGATGCGCAGCCCATTGTTCGTATTGAGCCAATTTACCCTAAAGAGGCTGCTGACCAAGGTATTGAAGGCTCTGTTGTATTAGGCTTTACTTTAACAGCAGATGGTCAAACGGATAACGTAAAAGTAATTTCGGCAGAGCCAAAAGGTGTATTTGACCGCGAAGCTAAACGTGCTCTAAAACAATGGAAGTACACACCTACGAAAAACACAAACAAGCAACATTTAGTACAATTAGACTTTGCCCTTTCAGAAAAATACAAATCAAAGGATTTAGTTGAGCGTATTAAAGTAAGCTCACATTAATCAATAAGCATCCTCAAGACTATTTGCTAAATAAAAGGGCATCAATTGATGCCCTTTTTAATTTTTATTGTGGATTAAAATCAATACGGTGCATTATTTCACCTGGTAATAGCGGCGTGTTAGCTTGCTTAATATAATCATCATATCCTGCACGGTAATAAGGCGATAAAGGATGACCACTTTGACCACCTGGTAAGGTCAATATTGCAGACTCTTCTGCTCCAGGTTGAACAAATAAACGTTGCGACGCGCCAAAACCCGTACCTTGAACTGCTGGCATAAAGCTATCGCCAAATGCTGGCGCTTTAGGCATATCGAGTAGTTTACTTAACAATGGAATCTGTTTACTAAATGGGTGTTGAATATTTAGTTCATTCACCTTTCCCCAATTTAGCTGTAGTAAAGAACCTTTTTCACTACCTGTATGTTTTACCAAAAGATCTTTTTTCATGTCTTGGTAGCTAGTTATAAGAAGATCAGGCCATGATGCTGCTGATTGCGGCAACCAAGTATCGGTAAAGCTATTAATTAACTGCCAAGCAGCTGGTTCGAGATCGCGTTTTATCGGAGATAGTGACAACCCTTCTGCCTGTAACTGCGCTTCTATCGGTGCAAAGAGTTTATCAATGATTGCTGAACGATACTTTCTCACTAAGGTATAACCCACAGAATCAGGGCATGCACATTCCCCCCAATTCTCAACAAGTTTAATGTCTTGCTGATAAATTTCTGGCGACAGTTTAAGTGTTTTAAGTAACAACGCTTGCCATGGTTTTAAAAACTGCGCTTTATTATCAAGCTGAATGTCATAAAAATCTTGCTCATTAAATTGTTCTTTTTCAAATAGTCGCTGTTTAATTTGCTCTGCACGCGCCCCGAGGGCATAGCCACCATTACCATAGCGTTTATCTTGCTCAACACTCACGACTCGACTATTTGCAGTCCATAATCGCCCATGCTCGGGGTTAAGTAAATATGGAACATCTGACGCGTCCTCACGCCAATTAGGGTCAAAGTCCTCTGGCATAATTGCAATTACACTTGGCGACTTTCGACCTGGTATTGCGCCCGTCGCTTGCCACGCAGCATTACCTTGATTATCAGTAACCAACATGTTCTGTACTGGAATACCTATGGTCTTAGCTATTGAGAGCGCTTCATCAACAGTGTTAGCTTGCTCTAAATTGAGTAATTCCATATCAACTGCATAATCTTGGTGGGCAACCCATTTAAGCGCATACTTTTTTCCACCAATATGCTTAACTGGACCAAAATCACTGACCTCTAACGAATAATCATAAACGCCATCCGGTGTTTTTATTTTTTCAATGACTGTCTGCGTTTCATAGTTACTGTCTAATTCAACCCAATCAACCGTATCGATATATGCATTAGTGAACCCCCAAGCAACTTTTCCATTGGTCCCAACCACAACAGCAGGAGCACCAGGTAAACTAACACCCGTTATTTGATGAGCCTCTTCATTAACAGCATAATTTAATTGTGTTCGATACCAAATAATCGGCACAGCTAAGCCTAAATGCATATCATCCGCAAGCAAGGCTTTGCCCGATGCTGTTAAACTACCTGTGACAGCCCAGTTATTGCTTCCAATATCCTTTGGCTCTGCTATCGGATATATAGTGGAGCTCAATAATCTATCGTTAATCACTGGAATATTGGGTTCAACTAATTCAAATTCAGAGCCATCAAGCGCCGCTTGGTGTTTGCTTGGTTGAGTTAGAAAGCGCACCATGTCAGTACCGAACTTGTCATTAATGAAACTTAACGTGAGGTCACGGCTAAAACTATTGGACTGCAGATCAAGGTACATACTGAAAATAACCAGCAAACTGTCCTCAGGTAACCAAACTGTTCGTTCTGCTCCTGCTAGCAAATATTCAAAGCTCGAATAGGGCATGTGACTTACAGCAAGGTTCACACCTTGCGAGTAACTTTTCAAAAGATTAATGTGATCATCAGGAAGTTGCTCAAGGATTAATTGACTACGCTTTCTAAATTGGTGAAAACGCATTTTCTTATCGAGCTCCAAAGCTGCTTTTCCAAAAAGAAAAGAAAGCTCTCCGGCTGCATTACGTCGTAACAAATCCATTTGAAAAAAGCGGTCTTGACCATGGGCATACCCCAGAGCAAATGCTGCATCGTTGCGAGAGTTAGCTTTTATTACTGCGTGACCAAGAGAATCTCTCTCAAGTGAGACTTTGTTTTTAACAACAACTGAAGTCGTTTTACCAGACAGTTCTGGTAAGCTTAGAGTAAGCACACCATATACAGTTGCGGTTGCTATTAGTGCTAATATTAAAAATAAAATAGATAGCTTTTTTATTATTTTTATCATCCAGCTGATCATCCACGTAATTTATTTGTTTTCTATCATAGTGATAGTGAGTGTAAGTTTCACCTACCAAATTAGATTTATTAAAACACAAACAATTTTGTATAAAAAAAAGACAAAACAGTTGTATTAAACAAGAAAATATTACTATACTTTACGCGTATACTGATTTTCATCTTTCCATTGTCTGATCTGCAAAAAGCTGGTTTCTCCTCCAGCTTTTTTCTTGTCTTGAATATTTAAGTTATTACACAGTAAATTCTGTTGATGACCGTTTTATTAATACTACCTGACTTTCTATATCACAACCTTCAGTGTCAGCTTAAAACTGTAGTTTCTTATAATTTATAAAGCGAAATTTTTAATTAAAGGCTTTTGGGTGTGAGTAAAAAATATAGGAATGTAGTTATAAATGCTTGCTTAGATCTATAAAACGCAAAAAGCCCGCTCATTGAGCGGGCTTTTTACTTAATTAGGAGCTTGGCGATGTTCTACTTTCACATGGGCGAACCCACACTATCATCGACGCTGTTTCGTTTCACTTCTGAGTTCGGCATGGGGTCAGGTGGTTCCAAAACGCTATAGTCACCAAGCAAATCTGGTTGACTTAAGAGCTTGTCTTAAATCTTAATCTGGAAAGCTTTTTTTAAGTAAATGTCTACTTTAGTATTTGTCTCTTTTTTCAGAGACTATTCAACTTCTAACGAGTCTAAACCACTTTGGCGTTGTATGGTTAAGCCTCACGGGTAATTAGTACGAGTTAGCTTAATGCCTCACAGCACTTCCACATCTCGCCTATCAACGTTGTAGTCTTCAACGGCCCTTCAGTTAACTCAAGTTAAAGTGAGAACTCATCTCGAGGCTCGCTTCCCGCTTAGATGCTTTCAGCGGTTATCGATTCCGAACGTAGCTACCGGGCAATGCAATTGGCATCACAACCCGAACACCAGCGGTTCGTCCACTCCGGTCCTCTCGTACTAGGAGCAGCCCCTCTCAATTCTCAAACGCCCACGGCAGATAGGGACCGAACTGTCTCACGACGTTCTAAACCCAGCTCGCGTACCACTTTAAATGGCGAACAGCCATACCCTTGGGACCGACTTCAGCCCCAGGATGTGATGAGCCGACATCGAGGTGCCAAACACCGCCGTCGATATGAACTCTTGGGCGGTATCAGCCTGTTATCCCCGGAGTACCTTTTATCCGTTGAGCGATGGCCCTTCCATTCAGAACCACCGGATCACTATGACCTACTTTCGTACCTGCTCGACGTGTCTGTCTCGCAGTTAAGCTTGCTTCTACCATTACACTAACCGTACGATGTCCGACCGTACTTAGCAAACCTTCGTGCTCCTCCGTTACTCTTTGGGAGGAGACCGCCCCAGTCAAACTACCCACCAGGCACTGTCCACAACCCCGATTCAGGGGCCTATGTTAGAACATCAACACTACAAGGGTGGTATTTCAAGGACGGCTCCACACAATCTAGCGACTGTGCTTCAAAGCCTCCCACCTATCCTACACATGTAGGGTCAATGTTCAGTGCCAAGCTGTAGTAAAGGTTCACGGGGTCTTTCCGTCTAGCCGCGGGTACACAGCATCTTCACTGCGATTTCAATTTCACTGAGTCTCGGGTGGAGACAGCGTGGCCATGGTTACACCATTCGTGCAGGTCGGAACTTACCCGACAAGGAATTTCGCTACCTTAGGACCGTTATAGTTACGGCCGCCGTTTACCGGGGCTTCGATCAAGAGCTTCGCCGAAGCTAACCCCATCAATTAACCTTCCGGCACCGGGCAGGTGTCACACCCTATACGTCTTCTTTCGAATTTGCAGAGTGCTGTGTTTTTAATAAACAGTCCCAGCCACCTAGTCACTGCGACTCTCGTCCGCTTAGAGAGCAAGTCTCATCACAGATAAGAGCGTACCTTCTCCCGAAGTTACGGTACAATTTTGCCTAGTTCCTTCACCCGAGTTCTCTCAAGCGCCTTAGTATTCTCTACCTGACCACCTGTGTCGGTTTGGGGTACGATTCGAAATAATCTGAAGCTTAGAGGCTTTTCCTGGAAGTATGGCATCAACAACTTCCACTCCGTAGAGTGTCGTCTCGTATCTCAGCCTTAGAAACCCGGATTTGCCTAAGTTTCCAGCCTACATACTTTCACATGGACAACCAACGCCATGCTTGTTTAGCCTGCTCCGTCCCCCCATCGCAATTATTCCAAGTACGGGAATATTAACCCGTTTCCCATCGACTACGCCTTTCGGCCTCGCCTTAGGGGTCGACTCACCCTACCCTGATTAGCATGGGATAGGAACCCTTGGTCTTCCGGCGAGCGGGTTTTTCACCCGCTTTATCGTTACTCATGTCAGCATTCGCACTTCTGATACCTCCAGCATGCCTCCCGACACACCTTCAACAGCTTACAGAACGCTCCCCTACCCCGCGAATAAATTCGCAGCCGCAGCTTCGGTGGTATGTTTAGCCCCGTTACATCTTCCGCGCAGACCGACTCGACCAGTGAGCTATTACGCTTTCTTTAAAGGATGGCTGCTTCTAAGCCAACCTCCTGGCTGTCTGGGCCTTTCCACATCGTTTCCCACTTAACATACACTTTGGGACCTTAGCTGGCGGTCTGGGTTGTTTCCCTCTCCACGACGGACGTTAGCACCCGCCGTGTGTCTCCCGGATATTACTTATTGGTATTCGGAGTTTGCAAAGGGTTGGTAAGTCGGGATGACCCCCTAGCCTTAACAGTGCTCTACCCCCAATAGTATTCGTCCGAGGCTCTACCTAAATAGATTTCGGGGAGAACCAGCTATCTCCCGGTTTGATTAGCCTTTCACTCCTAGCCACAGGTCATCCGCTAGCTTTTCAACGATAGTCGGTTCGGTCCTCCAGTCAGTGTTACCTGACCTTCAACCTGCCCATGGCTAGATCACCGGGTTTCGGGTCTATACCCAGCAACTAAACGCGCAGTTAACGCTCGCTTTCACTACGGCTCCCCTAAATGGTTAACCTCGCTACTGAATATAAGTCGCTGACCCATTATACAAAAGGTACGCAGTCACAGAACGAATCTGCTCCTACTGCTTGTACGTATACGGTTTCAGGTTCTATTTCACTCCCCTCACAGGGGTTCTTTTCGCCTTTCCCTCACGGTACTGGTTCACTATCGGTCAGTTGGGAGTATTTAGCCTTGGAGGATGGTCCCCCCATATTCAGTCAAAGTTTCACGTGCTCCGACCTACTCGATTTCACTGTAAATAAGTTTTCGTGTAC